>JAYUVI010000391.1:0-4589 GCA_043754135.1 Bdellovibrionales bacterium
ACTAACACTCTAGCAAAACGCCCGCACTCCACTTGCCTTAATTCGAAGGTCCTGCCAGCGACTTGTAATATTCGCAAACTAACAACTTCTATTGTGCAACTAGCGGCTCAAACTGTTCACGCGACTTTCGAGATCACGATTCTTTGATTCTAAAGAACTATTTTCGCCTTTGAGCTTATAGTTTTCGTTTTCTAAATTATCAATTTGCTGTTCCATTTCTTTAATCTTCACTTCAAGGGCGCTTACATTTTTCGCCAGGCGATCAACCTTGCCTTTTTGAAATTGCATTTCAAAAATGCTAGCTAAATGGGTTGGACACTCGGCGCCGACGGTTTGATTTTCAAATCCAGCAGCATACCCTCTGTTTTTGCAAAAGAACTCGACGCCTTCTTTGTAAGCTTTGATGAGATTTTTAGCGTTAGCCAATTCACAGACTTTTTCGTTATAGGCTTTACCATTTTGTCCTACGGCGCCGGCGTTGGAGTGAGAGCAGTACTTGGCATTCCCTAATTTTATGCCGTTCGCAATGGCCTGCAGGTCGACGGGCCGTTCAACTTCGTTACACTGATAAATCATTTGACGGGTATGGAGTGAAGATTCGGTGAGTCCTTCTAAACCGTCATTTTCACCAAGCATCTGCCAGTTGGTTTTTTCGCACTCGGACTGCATACGCATGGTTGTACAACCCATGAGTGTGCTGATCAATGCACCCATGAGTAAAATGACGACCGTGCTGATCATGCTCTCTAAATTATTTTTGTTTTTCATGATGACCCCTCGTCAACATTTCTTATAACAGGTCAGAATTGCGGTCACTCAGTATTTCAGTTTAGATTATTCACTGAAACAGTGTGTGACGAATTGGCGCTTTATAAAATTTGAATTTGTCTAAAAATTCAAGCGTGCAGCAATGCAAAGCGATTTCTTCGCGAGCAGACGAACTGACGTTGTGAATGTTTGCTAGAGAATCACTGCCGCCTTGTGGATAGCTAACTCCGCGATAGCGCGTGTCACCTAAAATCGGGAAGCCAACATGAGCCAGCTGTGCACGAATCTGGTGCGTACGACCGGTGGTGAGTTTGATATTCAGTACGCTAGTCGTAGTATTGATGTTCAATGCGCTAGCGTCGTCGCAAACCGTGTGTCGTGCATAGGGTGCTACACTTAAGATTTGTAAAACGCACTTGAGCCAACCTGGTTCAGCAACGGCACTCACATTTTTCGGTGCACGAGGAGAAGGCTCCATATAATGCACGAGCTCATCGCCCGCACGAAAACTGGATTTAGCAAAATCGCCACTCACTACAGCTTGATAAATTTTGTTCACTCGGCCTGCAGCCAATTGTTCATTAAAGCACTTCTGAAAATCTAAATTTTTCGCATAAAGCATCAAACCCGACGTGGCTATATCAAGTCGGTGGGTAATTTTAAGTTCCATTCTCAATTGCTCTGACAAAATCGCTAAAATATTTTCTCTCGCATTATCGACAGTGGCGTGGACGGGTAACCCAGCGGGCTTATTGATCACTACAAAATCTGCATTTTCAAAAACCATCACTTGAGAGTTACGAAGAGCCGAAACATCGAACCGTCGGGGAGTAGTGTGCACACGCAAAAGCTCGCCACGCATAACGATGAGGCCGGCTTGATTAGCCCGCACAACAGTCGCATGTTTTACTGCAGCTGCGGCAGTTAAGTTTTTTGCTCCGTGCGCACGGGAGTCTACGGCAGTTGCAGCTAACGGACTCGTAAAGGAGCATCGCTCCTGCTCACGATAAATCGCGCCCAGCCACAAAAGCTCGTTCACACGCTCACGCGAGAGCGATAAAACTTCGCTCACGACGTCGACTAACAAACCATCCTTTGGAGCAAAGAAATGGCGCACGCCGTAACCGTGACCATGTGAAGAAACGATGCCCGCACTCAATTCAATATTCGACTGAGGCGCAAATTTCTCCATCGCTTAAATTGCTATGACTTCGATAATTTCGGGGAGTTCTTCTTTCAAGCGCGTCTCGATGCCATCTTTCAGCGTGATCGCCGAGCTTGGACACCCCGAGCAAGCGCCCTGCATGCGCAGGTAAACGCGATTATTTTCGTAGTGGCTAAACACGATATCGCCGCCATCCATCGCCACAGCTGGGCGAATATCGCGTGCGATGATCTCTTTGATTTTTTTTACTTCAGGCGAATCATTTTCGCTAATATCTGAGGCGTGAGTTGCGCCCTCCGCAATGCCAGAAGTTGCGCCCTCAGTACCTTCTTTAAATAAATGCGCCGGCAACAAAACCGCTTCGCCACGTTCAAAATGTTCAGCTAACAAATCACTCAAAGGGTTCGCTAAAACCGACCAATCTACCCATTCTTGCTTCGTTACGGTCACGTAATTGGCGCCGATAAACACAGCTTTCATCCACGGAAAACCAAATAATTTCTGTGCTAACGGTGACCGCGCAGTTTTGCCGGGGTCATCGAAAAACTCAGTTTCATCCGCGATGATGCCGGTGATATTGAATTTCATTGAATTGGGATTCGGTGTGGCCTCGTAAAAAACATCTAATTTCATAGCGCCATTATACACTCGCGGTAGAACGCTGTCGACGAAAGTTTGCCACGCCTAACACGAGCGAAAGCACCCCAAATAGCAGGGTGAGGTGATAAATCGATGCCTCATACCCGAATTTGTCAGTGTAAACTCCGATCGGCCAGCTCATAAGAGGCCCCACCGAATTGAACCCCAAGGTGATCAACGACCCTAGGCGGCCACGATAATCATCTGGCGTTTCGAGATGCATACTTTGGGTAATCGAGGCCACATTCAAGTACGAGAAAAAACCAATTAACGCGAGCAATGCGGCCGCAGCCTGTGGGTTATTCGCAAGCGGCAATAAAAATAGCGTGACGCAAACACTGGGCACACCATAGATCAAATTTCGAATGGGTTTTTTAAATGCGGCCAGAGTAAAAAACACGGCGCCGGTCATGGCCCCCATGGCGGGAGAAGTAAAGAGATAGCCAAACTCATCGGCATTTAAATTGAATTTATCTTTCAAGTAACTGCGAAACACGATGCTGATGAGCGGGATGATAATCACAATGCTCGCAAACATCTGTAGCTGCTTGTAACGTTTCATCGGAGTGTTAACGAAAAATTTCAAGCCACTCAGCAGCCCGCCTAAACTGTTAGGCGATTTCTGCCCAGGCTCGCCCGGCATAGTCGTCACCGTTAAATTTTTATCGCGCAGTTTGATATGCATAATCATATAAAGCACGGCGATGTACGAAAGACCGTCGAAAAGAAATACGTAGCCGGGGCCCTTCCACGCCATCAGCAGTCCGGCCACAGCTGGCCCTAACATGCGTGACACGTGAAAACTTGTGGAGTGAATCGCTAACCCCTGTTGAAAATCACTGCGCGGTAAAGTGCGGGCAAAAATAGCGGTGAAGGCCGGGCCATCCACCGAATTCACAAATCCTTCGATCAAAGCAAAACCGTAGATCATCCACAGTTTGACTTCGTAAAATTCGACGATCACAAACAGCGCAAACGCCGACAAAGCGAGCGTGGTTTTGGTGATGAAAAAGAGTTTGCGGGCATCAACTCGGTCAGCGAGTGCGCCACCGTGCAGAGTGAGAAATAATCCTGGCAAAGCCATGGTCAAAAGCAATGTGCCGAGTGCCGTGGTCGTGCCGGCCATGTCGAGTACAATCCAGGATCGTGCGAGTTCATGTGACCAAGTGCCAATTGCAGAGAACAATTGCGCAAAGAAGAAGAAGCGAAAACTAACGTGGGCAAAGGGATGAAAGCGGTGTTTTAAGAATTCGAGCATTGAATTTAAACATTATGCGCGCGATTCATATTGATTTAAAGGTCTAATGATCTTAGTTATATTCGTTACATAAAGGAGCCCGCATGACACCTAGAGTTAGAGAGATCTTGAGTTGGTATGGTGCTGAAAACCCCGGAGTTTTAACCAATATGGCTCGCGTGTTGAACCACGGTCGCATCGCTGGCTCAGGTAAGATTGTGATCTTGCCGGTCGACCAAGGATTTGAACATGGCCCGGCTCGCAGCTTTGCTAAAAATCCAGATGGCTATGACCCTGCCTACCACATGAATCTCGCAATCGAATCAGGTTGTAATGCTTACGCCGCACCACTGGGAGCGCTCGAGGCTTGTGCGCGTGATTATGCTGGCGAAATCCCTTTGATTTTGAAAATCAATAACTCTGACTCTTTGGTGGATCAAAAAGAAAATCCCATTTCAGCGCTGACGGCTTCAGTTGAAGATGCTTTGCGCTTAGGTTGTGTCGGGATTGGCTTTACCATTTACCCTGGCAGTGTTGAACGCAAACAAATGTACGAAGAAATTGCCCAGGCTTCACGTGAAGCTAAAAAAGCGGGTTTGATGACGGTGATTTGGTCGTATGCTCGCGGAAAAGATTTATCAAAAGATGGCGAGACCGCAATTGATGTGATTTCTTATGCGGCTCATGTGGCCGCCCAACTGGGTGCGAATATTATTAAAGTGAAACCACCGACCGCGCACATCGAACAAAAAGAAGCGAAGAAAGTTTACGAAGCTCACG
>JAYUVI010000392.1:0-3983 GCA_043754135.1 Bdellovibrionales bacterium
TGACTGGTGTTACCAGTTGCGTGCAGAAGGCGACACTGCAGCTCGCCTACCGAGTTGGGTGGCGAGAGGTTCAGTGAACGGCGCACAAATGCGAAACCGTAGCGCTGGTGAGATACCTCCGTTACGAGGCATTCCGTTGCCTGATACGGGCGGTTTTCAAACTATGGAGGTCGAAGCGCCAACAGCTATGTACTCGGGTGGAAATGATGGGCCACAATCAGACGAAGTTTCACAAGGTGCCGCATCAGAAGATTGCAAATATCAAGCAATGAGAAACGATTCGTATTCTCCAGGTCAAACTCAGTACATCAATGACGGTGACGACGGTAATATTATGGTGGCGTACCCGGCCGACTACGCACAGATCGACGCCGCTCTTACGGTCCAAGAAAATCGTTGGTCGCAAGCTGAGTTCACACAACATTTCCGTTCTGAAGGTAGTCCTGCAAACACAATTAACTGTCAGGCTAAAGCCAATGGTCCATGGGCCATGGTGGCGGTTTTGGTGAAGAGCGTGCAAGTGCGCTGCGATCACGGCCGAATAATTGCGCTTGATCTGCCTTCACAAGTGAGCAGCAAAACAGATGGCAACATTTGCGAGTGGAAGCAACAGGGCAGCACTTGGGTTCGTGACGGCGCCGTGATTTACGCTTCAGGCGAATAAATTTTTCACAGCTGTTTTACAGTTCGCGCAATTGCAAAAAATTCCAGATAAATTCTTCAATTCAAGCCCCTCGCGGGCTTGAGTTATTTCGATCGGTATCGCCGTCTAAATACATGATTTATCAGCCCTATTTATAAAATCCTGTTTTCTCCGCCAACACCCTCTGAATAATTTTTAAAACGCCGTGATTAAATTGCATCAATTTGACGTGAAGCGTTATTATGCCGCCAAGCTAGGCGCAAATTTTTTAGAGAGAAATTTTTTAGAGAAAAAAAATACATAAGGGAGAAGAGCCGTTTATGAAATTCTTACCTCGAATCAGCATAAGAAAAAATGTGTTTCAATACTTTGTGGCTGCACAAGTCGCATCAAGCTTGATCGCTGCACCTGCATTTGCATTGTGGGGCTTTGGCGAAAAAAATAAATTGCCAGAACGTACATTGCCTACGGTAGGGGGTTACGGCGCGCCCTCGGTTTCGCAAACAGATCGCGATTCATTTAATAACAGTGACAGTTCGCTCAATCGTAAAGATCGCAGCACATGGTCGTCGAGCACTCCGCCGCCCGCAAAGGCCACTTCATTCGGGGCCGGTTCCACCCTCACGTTGCCTCAGCCGGTCACAGAATCTACCGCGCATTGGGATGGACGCTTATTATTTGATGTGAACGATACGACTTATATATGGGCGCCTGTGCAAGAGGTGGCCGATCTCAATCAGCGTTCGGCCTATGTGCAATCGTTGATGACCGTCGAGGCCATAGTGCCGAAGCCTTTATTCGCAGATATTTTTGATGTTAAAGCAAAAGATTTAAACTTAGCCACGCTGGTCGACACTCGGCAATGGAAGGTCATGGGCTTTCGCGTTTTACCTTGTGTGCAACAAAAACCACCGCGAATTCAATCGCCCGCAGCGGGCATGGCCAAGAAAATAGGCGCGGCTGCAGGAAGCACGACTACAAGTGATGGCGGGGCGCCAGCCCCATCAACCCCTTATCGTTACATTAAAAACTGCACGCAGTACGCTTCAATTGTCGCGCAACCGGTGATGAATGATTATGCGACAGGTAAGCCTGTGAATACGAATGATCGCGTGGAACTTTTTTATCGATTCGAAGGCGCCACTGACAGCGACTATGCATTTGAAAATTTGTTAGGTGATTTGCAGCAAACAAAATTAGCTGTAGAAAATCACGATCGTCTCACCACTGATGGCTTAGCCTTAGGTGTACACCCTACTTTATCGCCGTCTAGCGGGGCTTACAATACGGCTAACAACAATCTGCAGACGCTATTGAAAAGGCACTTGAGCGCTAGTCGCCTTGAGTATGTAAATGTGACCGTGAGTGTGCACGGCGACGTGGAAGCCGCCGGCATGAGTCCAGAAGAACTTCGCGCGTATTATTCTTACTTGCCGACGTGGACTTCGATTTCGCCAGAGAAGCGCCCCAGCCACATTGAGTTTTTAACTTGGAAGATCACCAACCAAGGCCCAGAACGTGACTACCATGCGACGTATTTTCAAAGCGGCCACAAAGTTCGTTATGTCGTGACCGAGACGCGCTCGTGCGAAAAGAAAAAAGATGAAACTGTACCAGCTACAACCGGAGCAGCATCTGTTGGCGGATCTACTACGAAATATTCGGCGGCCGACTGCGCGCCACCCGAGACGTTCAAGCCTCTGGCTCAAGCACGTCATTCAGGTTCGTCTAAGGTCACTGGGCTAGCGGCATCTGTAATCGTACCTTCACCAGCAGCACAAGCAGCGGCTCAAAAGATGGCCGATAATTCAGGTCAGCCTACTGCCGCTGCCAATGGCGGCACAGAAGAAAAATCCGCGCCTGAGCCGGCACCGAAAGTTTACATCACCTACGAAGTGTCATTGCCGAAAGAAGAGACCAATTTTTTTATTGAGCGCCCGCACAGTTACGGTTCTCGCATCGTCCAAGAATTTCAAGAAGCGCAGTTTTTAAAAGACAATTTGGGCACGCATGATTCGACCAACCCACAAGTGGTTTACAGCCAAATTATGAGATCAACACTTTTTGAAAAACCGTCCAAAATGCCGAAAGGGATCACTGGTTTCAGCAGTGTGTTGCCGCGCACATCGAACAGCTTTCGTCTGTGGGGAGTTTATAACGGACATATCGAGGCCACAGCACCGACAGCGCTTTATGCTGCTGCCGCTGCCGATTATATCAACGATATTTTCATGGGTCCGTACACTTCGGGCCCGGGCGACGATTGCAGCAGTCCTTCGGCGATCAATTCAGTTTCGCTCTGTTTTTCAATGCAAAAACGCAATTGCGAAAAACTCTGCAAAAAATTTCAAACAGTAAAAGATCAAATACAGGCGCAAGCGGCGGCAGCAGCACAAGCAGAAATAAACAATCGGCCCCCCCAATCTGCTCAGCCAGTTCAGCAACAGTATCAGCAACAACAGTCACAAAAATATATGGCGAGTGAAAGGCGCTCGCCACTGCAACAAATGCAGCAGCAGCCATCCCGCAACCAAGATATTGTTATGCGTAGCCGCGCCCGTTTTAACGACAACACCGTCAGCCGTTACTTTTCCTGTGAACCCCGCGGCGGCCAGGTCGCGGCCATCTACGGTTATTTAAATCTCGATTCGTCAGGTCGAGTGGAATCTGTCGATGCGGCAGCACGAGTGCGTGACCGCTCGGGTTTCAGTCGCCGGGTGGATATTAGAAGTAGCAACATAAGTTCATCGACCTCTTTTGCTGCCAGCGCCTCGGGAATGTTGAGTGTGATTTTCACGCAACCCGGCAGCGGCCAGCAGTCACGCATTGAAATGACGCCAAAGGTGACCACAGTGAATTCAGAAAAGGCCAGACGCCAAACTGATGTGTTCGCTGACACTTTAGTGGCCGGCCAGGGTTCGAAAGCGATTCAAAATAAAACTCACGCCATACGAACAGGTCAATGGACTTCGCGTGTGATTTTTTCTGAGCCGGGTAGTCCCTCAGGCTTTAATTTAAGTACAAAGTCGAATGGTCTCGAATGTGATTTTGACGAAAGGGTATTTTAATGAAATTGCGAAACGTTTTGCTGGCCGCTTTAGCTTTCGTCGGCTTTTTAATCACATCACAACCCAGTGAAGCCCGTGTCTACGAAGCCCGCTACAACTGGACAGTGGGATGGGAGAAATTGTACCGTCAGTGGGTCTCAGATTTTTACATACGCATTTACAAAGACGAAACCAATCCCTTTTTTGTCGATCAAACTAAAGGGAAGAGACATAATGGCAGTGAACCGGATTCACTTCGCCTCGAAGATAATCTTTCAGAAGCGCTTTGGGAG
>JAYUVI010000393.1:0-6585 GCA_043754135.1 Bdellovibrionales bacterium
GGGTTAAATGCGCGAAATCAGCTTAGGTAGTGACAATCATTCGGGCGTTCACCCGGCGGTGATGCAGGCTTTGGCGCGAGCTAATGACGGGCATTGCGCGGCTTACGGCACTGATGATTTCACTCTTGCAACAGTTAAAGGCCTAAAAAACGTTTTTGGTGAAAGCTGTGAGCCGTTTTTTCTTTTTAACGGGACGGCTGCCAATGTTTTGTGTCTGCGTTCGCTCGTACAGAGTCACGAAGCGATCATTACGGCCAGCACCGCGCACCTGCATTTGGACGAATGTGCAGCGCCCGAAAACGCCATTGGTTGCAAGCTGCTTCTTGTGCCTTCGCGCGATGGCAAGCTTACGCCAAAAGATATTGATCAGTTTATGATTCGCTTGGGCGATCAACATTGGGCCCAACCTAAAGCAGTGTCCATCACCCTACCCACGGAATACGGGACTTGCTACTCGCTGAAAGAACTCACAGAACTTCGCGAGTACACGCTCAAAAAGAAACTCTATTTGCACATCGACGGCGCAAGGTTGATATACGCAGCCCACTACTTGAAAACTGATTTATGCGCGCTCACAGAGGGCCTAGGCGCTGACGCTGTCTCTTTCGGTGGTACGAAAAATGGACTGCTCTTTGGCGAGATCGCGCTCATTTACAACAAAGAAGCGCAAAAACATTTTAAGTTTATTCGTAAGCAGCATATGCAGCTGTCGTCCAAGATGCGCTTTTTAGCTGCGCAATTTGAAACACTTTTGTTAGGGAAAGCACCTTTATGGCAAGAGATCGCAGAGCACGGTCACAAAATGGCGCTCTATTTGGCAGATGGCCTGAACGAGTTCGCCGGTCACGTGACGATCACCCAAAAGGTGCAGGCCAACAGCGTTTTTGTGAAAATACCTAGGCCCTGGTTTAAGACTTTACGCAAAGAATTTTTCTTTTATGTGTGGGATGAAACCCAATTCGAAATGCGCTGGATGATCTCTTACGATATCTCCAAAAAAGACATTGACCGTTTTTTAGCTCTCATGCGAAAGCTTAAAGAGGCTTAGTCACCGACTGAATTTAACTTTAACCGAAGGCCACGCCAGTGATCAATTACGAATCTTATTTAAAGTTAGATGTTCTACTGTCAACGCAGCACCCGGTCAGCTTTGGCACCCCACACCCTGCCCATGACGAGATGCTTTTTATTTCGACTCACCAAACCTACGAGATCTGGTTTAAACAGATGATTTTCGAAATCGATTCGATTATTAAAACTTTTTCAGAACCGCCGGTGGACGAAAAAGAAATGCACAGAGTTGTGACTCGCCTCGTGCGCGTTAACGAAATCATGAAGGTGCTCATTCAGCAGGTGATCGTGCTTGAAACCATGACGCCCATGGATTTTTTAGAATTTCGTGATCTGGTTCACACGGCGACTGGCTTTCAAAGTTTTCAGTTCCGTTTGCTCGAGAATAAATTGGGCTTACGGCCGCAAGATCGCTTGGCGTTCAATAGTCAACCTTACTACGCCTCCTTGACTCCCGAGCGCGCCAATGAGGTTCGATTAACTGAAAACTCACCTTCGCTTTTTCAATGCGTTGACAACTGGCTCGCGCGTACGCCGTTTCTTGATATGTCGGGTTTTGATTTTTGGGAGCAATACAAAAAAGCCACCCATAAAATGTTTCAAGAAGACGAAGCCCTTATCGACGGCAATGCGATTTTAAACGACGAAGACAAAAAACGGCTTCTTCAAAACGTGCAAAACTCGCGCGAAAATTTCGGGTCACTTTTTGATGAAAAAAAATATAACGAATTAAAAGGGCAAGGCCAATGGCGACTCAGTTACCGCGCTGTGCACGCCGGGCTGCTGATTCAGCTCTATCGTGAGCAGCCCATATTTCAGTTGCCGTTTCGTCTGATTTCAGAAGTTCTCACTCTTGACTCGCAACTCACGCAGTGGCGTTACCGTCACACTTTGATGGCAAAACGCATGATTGGCAGTCGCGTGGGCTCTGGTGGTTCGTCGGGCGCTAAATATTTGCGCGATGCCACTGAACAACACAAAATTTTTGAAGACTTTTATAAACTGACGACCTTTTTCATCCCGAGAAAGCGATTGCCCGATTTGCCAGATGATTTTGAAGCTAAATTAGGCTTCGCTTTTCGAAAGGGTTAACCGTATGTCGCAAATGCAAGCCGTACGCGGCACACATGATCTCTATGGTCCACAGTCACGACGTTTTCGTCACGTGGTCGACAAAGCCTTGAGCGTGGGCGCGCGTTTTGGATTTTCTGAAATCAAGACCCCGATTTTTGAATTTTCACAAGTCTTCAGCCGCACATTGGGTGATGCCTCCGACATCGTTTCAAAAGAGATGTACACATTCACCGACAAAGGTGGCGATTCGTTAAGCTTGCGCCCCGAGGGTACTGCTGGTGTGATGCGCGCGTTTATTTCTGAAGGCATGACCCAAAACTTACCCCTTAAACTTGCGTACGAAGGGCCGATGTTTCGCTATGAGCGTCCGCAAAAAGGTCGCTACCGTCAATTTTATCAAATCGGGGCTGAATTTTTGGGGGTCGATAACCCCGACAGTGACGTCGAGGTTATTTCTTACGCCTATGTGATTTTAAAAGAGTTGGGTGTCGAAAATAAAGTGCAGCTTGAGATCAACACCATTGGAGATAAACCTTCTCGTGTAGTTTATCGTCAGGCGCTCGTCGATTATTACAAGCAGCATGAGAGCCGCTTGAGTGAAGATAGCAAAAAGCGTTTGAGCGTGAACCCACTGCGTATTCTAGATTCAAAAGATAAAAACGATATCGACATCAATAAAGGCGCACCGTCTTTAATTGATCACTTAAACGCCGACTCTAAAGCTAAGTATGAACACATTAAGGCTTCACTGAGCGCGCTTAAAATCCCCTTCATAGAAAACCCCCACCTTGTGCGCGGGCTCGATTATTATTGTCACCTCGTCTTTGAATTTCGCACCAATGAATTAGGCTCACAAGATGCCGTACTCTCAGGCGGTCGTTACGATGGCTTGGCCGAGAGCATGGGCGCTTCGCCAACCGCTGCTGTCGGATGGGGCGCAGGTGTCGAGCGACTATGTATGCTTATGGCCGCTGACCCGGCGATCGCGCGACCAGTAGCGATTATCCCGTTAGGTGAACCCGCCGAAAAGTATGCTGTCACGCTCGCGTATTCTCTGCGCAGTGAAGGTCTAACTATCGACATGTCGTATTCGGGTAATATGAGTAATCGCATGAAAAAAGCGGCGAAAAATAATGCCATCGCGGCTGTGATCATAGGCGATCAGGAGCTCGCGCGTGGCGAGGTCATGCTGAAACTGCTCGATAAAGGCGTGCAAGAAGCCGTAAAAGAGAGCGACTTACTCAAGAGATTGAACGAGTTGGGGAAGCCTTCTTGATCGATGCTGCTGAATTTTTTAAAGCTGTTCATAGGCTGCGCGATGCTATCGCTCAAGAAAAAAACGAATACATTCGTGATTCTGTTATTCAACGATTTAAATTTTCGGTGGAACTGGCGTGGAAGACCGCAAAAAAAATCATGGGTACAAATACGGCCGCCCCGAAAGATGTCGTGCGAGAAATGGCCCAAAGTGGGTATATCAACGATGTGGATCTTTGGTTAAAGTCGATCGATATGCGAAATGCTTCATCTCATACGTATAAGGAAAAACTCGCTGAACAAGTTTACGCTTTTGCCTGTGAATTCTTACCAGAGCTTGAAAAATTAGCTTCCCGATTTGAAACCAAATGAAATTCGGTCTGACTAAAGAGCAGTTTGATTTTATTTTACAAAACGTCGTGCGTCCTCTTAAAGAGCATGAGGCTACTGTTTGGTGTTATGGTTCGCGATCTCGCGGCGATCATAAAAAATACTCGGATTTGGATTTAATGGTTGAAAGTGAATTAGATTTATCTCAGACAATAGAAATAATAAAAGAAAACTTAAGTAACAGCGGCTTTCCTTACAAAGTGGATCTCGTCCCCTTGTCAGAATTTGCTGAAAGCTATAAGCCCACATACAGACGCGATCGAAAAATGTTTGAGTCTTGATCTATCTGTCTTTACTCTCCTAAGCATAGGCCGCGCTCAGCGAGATGACGAAGAAGACGCTCGTGAACGCGCTACTTTTGCCTGCGCCGCTGTCGAAGCGGCTGACAACCCCGCTGACAACGCGACAGACAAATTATGACGGGCCGAAGCCGACTCAGGGTGTAACTCTACTGCTTTCTTTAGGTAGCGACGAGCGGCGGCATAATCCCTTCGTTGGTACGTCATATTGCCAAGACCGATCAAAGCCATCAGGCTCTGCGGCCAACGCTCTAAGATTTTTTTATATGCGACTTCGGCCTCGACGACGTGACCCGCTTGCTCCAAACCGCTTGCCGCTTGCATGTGCGTCAGTTCGTTTGCCGTTTCCGACAGCTGGCTAGGCGGCAAAACGACTAATCCCCAATAGTCCGCTAACTGCCAATAACGTTCGAAATAGGTCATCGGTAAACTTTCACTCTCGACAGATTTCGATAGAAAAATAATTTTTTGCTCTTTTAAATCGAACCCCGTCACGACCGCATAGTGCCATTTCGCCGCCCAGCTCAGTCCGAGATTTTCAAAGACGATCACGGGGTGCCCCTGCGCCACCTCTCGCAAGAGCGCCGACAAACCTGAGATCGGGATTGCCATTAAGCCGCGCCGACGACTCGCGCTCACCAAATCAATGGGCAACGCGCCATTTCTGCTGGCCGTGTAAACTTCAGAGCGCAGTTCATTCATCATGACGGGCAGTCCGGCCCAGTTCATAACTGCAGTGAGCGCGGCCGGGCCACAGTCGCCATCGACTTGCTCAATATATTTCAGTTTGTCGACGCGCGCTGAGTTTGGGATATCTGGCGGATGTTGAATTAATTCTCGCGTCTGCGGCGACATCGTAGCACAGCCCACCACGCCTGTCGTCACAACTAAACATGTAACTAAACATCCAAAAATTTTGAGCATTCTTTAAACACGTTTCGCCAAATAAATAATAAGCAAAACGAGAACAACGACGAGTAAAATCCCGATCGCACTGCCACCGTATTGCGCTTTATCCATTTGTTTTGAAAGGTCTCGCAACTCGGCATCAGAGAGACTCGCCATACGCGCGGAGATTTCTTTTGTTGAGAGCCCCAACTTTTCGAGCTCGTTTTTAACTTCGGCACGTTCAATGTGAGTTTGCACACTCTCTTGCGCTTGCGCCCGAGTCATTTCACTCACAACCTCAGCCGTCGTGATCATCTGACCCGCGACCTCCGCCGCCGCCAACTGAGGGACATGCGAAATTAATAAAGCCATGGCTATCGCCACCGTTGATTGAATCACTTTGTGTTTGGGCATAAATGGATCTCCTTACTAAAAAGAGTGTAGACACTTTCGCCGTACATATCCTCTGTTATTTAAATAGGATTTCTTCACATCTCCTCGACCCCCGCCTTACAACCGTCTTTTAAACGAAAATCCAAAAGCCGGCGGATAGGACCACGTCAATTATCATTGAATTGGAATGAAGCGTCGGCGCTGTTTTGCAAGCCCAACGTGGATCTTGCAAAAAGTTTGCAAGCCCCCTATTGCCACAACCCCATTTTTTAATGAAAGTAGGAGACTATGTTTGAAAATCTTCTTCACAGCTCGTTCAACTTGACCGGATTTCGTGTTGGCCAAAAAGAAATTATCGAAGCCGCTATCGCGAAAAAAGATGCGCTTGCGGTGTTGCCGACTGGTGGTGGCAAATCGCTCTGCTACCAATTCCCCGCGCTCTATTTAAATCAGCTCGTGGTGGTGATCTCGCCACTGATCGCGCTGATGAACGATCAAGTTCGATCCTTACGCCAGCAAAATATTCAAGCTGGCTGTCTGCACTCAGGCCATACTGAAAGCGAACGTCGTGAGGTGTTTGCTCAAATGAATAAAGGCGGCGCGTTTATTTTGTATCTCTCACCCGAACGGGTCCAAAAAGAGGGCTTTCAAGCGTGGATCAAACAACGTCAAGACATTGCGCTATTTGCCATTGACGAAGCCCATTGCGTTTCACAATGGGGTCATGATTTTCGCGAAGAGTACGGTGAACTCGCTATTCTTAAAACTTTACGGCCCGATGTGCCGATTCTCGCCCTCACCGCCTCAGCAACACCGCTCGTGCTCAATGACATTGCGAAAAATTTAAAGCTCGTGAAACCCGAAAAATTTGTACGCGGGTTTTATCGACCCAATCTTTACTACCAAGTCGAAGCCTGCGCTGATGAATCTGAAAAGCGGGAGTGGCTGCTCCAGGCTCTCAAGCAAGCGCCTACGGGTCGCGTGATTATTTACTGTGGCACACGCAAAATCACTGAAGAGGTAGCTGAATTCTTACAAAACGAAATGCCGAGCGTGGGTTTTTACCATGCCGGGTTAGACACCGCAGCCCGCACGCAAGCGCAAAATGATTTTGCGAGCGGCCAGTTGCGCGTACTTGCCGCCACTAATGCTTTTGGTATGGGCATCGACCAACCCGATGTAAGGCTGGTCGTACACTTTCAAATGCCCGCCA
>JAYUVI010000394.1:0-10304 GCA_043754135.1 Bdellovibrionales bacterium
GTTGCGTCGACATTGGCTGGTAAACATTCTGATCGCTGCCCGTGACTTTGTAACCTTGCGATTTGAGCAACCCAGCGAGGCTCGCCATGGCTGTACCGCAAATGCCCATTAAGTGAATATGTGAATTTTTTTTCAATTTCATTGTGCTTATTTCAAAGGCTAGCATCGGTCGAAAACGAAGGCCAGCGCTTTCAGATAAAAAGTATAAGTGATCGTGACTTCAACCGAGTCGAAAATTGCAACTCGCGATCCAAGCTACACCAAAACTACACGAAGGCTTCATCCAAATATAAAGCTTGTGTGGTTGAATTGCAGGGCACCATGGATTGGCCAACCAATGGTTTGGGACAAGGGGGCCGCATCACGAGGGGGGATACTCAAATGAACTTACGCGCTATTCACTTAACATCTGCTTTGATTGCGACCGCACTCTTTCTACCATTTTCCGCACATGCGGATTCCACCAACGACGCCTTACAAAAACGGCTCAACGAGTTCTCAGAAAATTCGAGAGAATTCATGAACCGTGTACCTGAAAAATACGATGGCGCCGGGCAACTCGTTGAACACCCTCTTGCCTATTATATGCAGCAAGCCATCGAACAAGAAAAACGCATTGCGGATAAGGATAAATTGCGCCGAGAGATCATTGGCAATCGCGACGAACGTGCAAGTGATGATGAAGATTCAATCGGCAGCGTTCTCGGTGGTGCCGCCATTAATGTGAACGATCGTTCAGAAAATCTCGTCGACAATGGTCAACGCATGATCAGTTCACTCCAAGATATGGAGAATCAAAGCTTAAGAAGCGCGGCTCTACCGCAGTACCCGTGGTCAGATTCTTATTGGCCTATGTATCGCGGTTTGCTCGGTGCCCGCTATGCTCACCCGTCGTTCCCACGCGGCACGCGCTTCAACGAATACACTCGGTACATTTCGGCTTACCCCATGCAAAATTTAGTTCTTGACCCCAATCAAGTGCAAATGCTTTCGCCTTCAGAAAAATATGATCTATTAGTCGGCGATTTGGCGGGCGGTCTTACGCAGAATATGTGGGCGCAAGCCAATGCCATGTATCGCTCGCAGGGAGGAACAATCCCCACGTGGGCGGGTATTTGTCACGGTTGGGCGGCGGCCGCATTCATGCTCCCAAGACCCAATCGCATGGTGGTCGTGCAACGCCCGGTACGCGATTCTTCGGGCCGCGATGTCATGGTACCCGTGGTTTTTTACCCAGCTGATGTGAAAGCATTAGCTTCATATTTGTGGTCAAAAGAAGCGAACAATACACGTTTTATTGGTGGTCGCTGTCAGGTGCAACGCCCGCGACAAGATCGCTCCGGCCGTGTCGTTGACCTCAACTGCTTCGATACAAACCCGGGGACTTGGCACACGTCTATTGTGAATCAGATTGGTGTTTCACGTCGTAGTTTTATTTTAGACGCCACTTATGATTACGAAGTTTGGAACCAACCCGTTTTCAGCTACTCTTACCGCTACTTTAACCCGAGCACGATGCGCGCGGTGAATAGTTTGTCTGAAGCCTACGCCACCCGCGGTGGTTTTCGCGATCGTTTCGCCAACTATCGCGGCGCCAATGCACGTTCGATTGTCGGCGTTTCGATGAGCGTGACTTACATGATTGAAATTTGGCCAACAGCCGCGCAAACCAACAGTTCGCGCAACGATGCTATTCGCACGGTGAACTACGACTACGATTTAGAGCTCGATGCCAATGGCCAAATTGTAGGTGGTGAGTGGTACAACAACGCGCACCCTGATTTCTTGTGGACTCCAGCCCCCGGCATGCGCGCGGTTACGGCATCAGATGCTCAACTTGTCAGTCAATGGGATCCCTCGCAAGGTGCGCCCCCTGCAGATTGGCAACAAACTGCACAGGCAGCTTCACGTCGTGGCGAAGTTTTAGCTGGCATTGTCGAAGCGTTGTTGCGTGCGGCTCAGTAAAAACATCAGTCCATATCAGTAGCGCCAGACTGGTTAGCTACTGATCAGCTGCGACTCCCTAAAGCGACTCCACCACCGCATCGTGAATTTGCGGGCGAAACTGCACATACTTTGAGTTTTCACGGGTGGGGTGAACGCGATTGCTTAAAATCGTTACGAGAAGATCTTCTTTCGGGTCATACCAAAGCGATGTGCCAGTAAAACCGGTGTGACCAAAACTTGTCGAGTGAAAATACTTTCCGCAAGAAGCTGAACCTTTTGTTGGTAGAATAAAGCCCATGGCCCAATCCCCCTGTTTTCGCGTGATCGCTCGGTGTGAGAATTTTTTAACCGTGGAGTGACTGGCGAAATTACTTTTGGATTTTGCTAAAGTATCGCCCCGAAAGGCCTGGCGCAAAAGCAGACCGTACTGGGCGACGTCGTCAATGGTGCCGAACAAGCCTGCGTGGGAGCTAACACCACCGAAGCTCCACGTGTTGTCGTCGTGCACCTCACCTCTCAATATTTTTTTACGCCACGGGCATTTTTCTGTCGGCGCATATTTATCGCGTGCAAATGTGGGTTTGTTATTGATGTTGAAATGTAAGCCGGGAGTTTTCTCACGCCACGGGAGGGATTGCCAAATTTCTATCAGAGGCGCGCTTCGTAATTCTTCAAGCACATAGCCTAACAGAATAAAATCGATGTCGGAGTAAACAGATTTGATCGCCCGCCCGCCGGCACTTTTGAGGCCACTGCCTACGAGCGTAGTTTTGGCAATCAATCTGCGCAACTGCTCACGACGCATTTCGGGCGAGGTTTTCAAATCGAGTTCCTTGTAAAACGGAGCCCACCATGGCAACCCCGCGCTGTGTGAAAGCACTTGTTTCAACATAGTTTTCTCATGGGGCCACCACGCCAGAATGTTGGCGATACGGTCAGTCCCGCGGAGAAGTTTTTCATCGTGTAACTGCATCAGCGCACTGACTGTAAAAATAATT
This sequence comes from Bdellovibrionales bacterium, assembly GCA_043754135.1. Taxonomy (GTDB): domain Bacteria; phylum Bdellovibrionota; class Bdellovibrionia; order Bdellovibrionales; family UBA1609; genus RBG-16-40-8. The sequence continues at coordinate 2,946 of JAYUVI010000394.1, forward strand.
TTTGTGAGCGAGGCCAGGTCATAATATTTGTAAGTGGCGCCCAACGCGAGGTCGGCTTTTTTACGGCCTTTGTGGTGTACTTGCATGACTAGACCGGGCGTTATGGCGCGCAAGTTCTGCTGCGACAAAGTGAGAATTTTCTGTTTAAGTTTTTTTTCGTAAGTGTTCATATTTGCATATCGTGAATTTATTATTCCTGCTGTCACTAATTATTTGTCTCGCTGTTTCTTATTTAGTATTTCTCACCGTCGCCAATTTGTTACTTTTTCGCTCTCGCTTGAACGATAAGCAACGGGTTAGGGCCGCAAATCAATTGCGCCGGTGTTGCAAGCGGCATAGGTCGCTGCTGATCACCGTGGCCAATGGGCAAACCGCGCAGCACCGGGATTTTCATTTCCTCAGCAAAGCGCTTGAGCACACCGGGTACTTTTGAAACTTTCTCGGGCCCAGGCTCGTCACAACGATAAAACTCAGCGAAAATCACAGCTCTCGTTTTTTTCAAATAACCAGCCATTTGAAGTTGTTTGAGAATGCGATCAACACGATAACCCCGCTCGCCAATATCTTCAAAAAACAAAATTTGATTTTGTGGCACTCTAGCGAATTTCGTGCCTAGGTGAGATTGCGTAACCGTTAAATTACCACCCGCCATACTCGCGTTTATAGTTTGTGATTTTTCAGCGGCCTTATTGAGTGGCGTAAGACCGGCGAACTCCACTTGGGTCGCGCGCCCAAATACTATATCGTTTAACTCTCGTACGTGATCTTGGGGCAATGTGCCTTCGCCCAGGCGATCCACTAACGGGCCGTGAAGAGTTGGCCACTTCCACACCTGATTTAAAAAATTATGAATGGTGCATGCGTCGCTATAGCCAATGAAAAGTTTTGGTGTGTTCGGCTTTTTGAGTTTTGCGACCGCTTCAATCAAACGAATCGCACCATATCCGCCGCGCGCGCACCAAATGGCTTTTGAGTCGCTCGCGGTTAAGGCTCTCACTAAGTGCTGCAAGCGTTTTTCATCGGTGTTACCGGCGACCACATCAGCCCCGAAAATATCTTGCGGAGTTCTCGGTCGTAAACCCAGCGAAGCCAAGTAGTTCACACCAGCTTGTAATTTTTCAGGAGTAGTAGCAAATCCCGGGGCCACTATATCGACTATGTCACCTTTTTTGAGGGCGGACCAATCTAATGTAGTTTTTAGATTAGGCTTATGCGACGTACTTTTAATTTTATGTGATGCACTCTTTACCGAATTCGATTTTTTATTTTTACTCGCCATGAATACTATCATGACACGAATTTGTACGCCGGCAAGGCGGTTTTGCCGAAGCGATCTAAACCCGATCGCTCCCATAGAGATCTGTCGGGTAATGGCCGGTGAAGCAAGCGGCACAATAACCGCGCTGACCACCATCGACTGCGCGAACCAACCCTTCAGGCGATAAATACGCCAAGCTGTCGGCCTCTATAAACTGGCGAATCTCTTCGATTGATTTATGCGAGGCGATGAGTTGATCGCGGCTTGGCGTATCGACACCGTAGTAGCACGAGCCCGTTGTTGGCGGCGAAGCGAGGCGAAAATGCACTTCTTTTGCGCCAGCCTGACGAATCAAGCGAATAATTTTTTGCGAAGTCGTGCCGCGTACGAGAGAGTCATCAACTACCACCACACGCTTGCCTGAAAGAATGTGACTTTGCGGATTCAATTTAATTTTCACACCAAAGCTACGAATGCTCTGGCTCGGTTGAATGAATGTACGACCAATATAATGATTGCGAATAATACCCATTTCGAAAGGTATGCCACTCTCGGTACTGTAACCGAGCGCTGCTGGTAAACCACTATCAGGTACGGCGATTACAACATCGGCCGGTACCGGCTTTTCACGAGCGAGTTCGCGCCCCATGGCTTTGCGCGCTTCATAAACATTTTTGCCAAATACGGTACTGTCGGGTCGGGCGAAGTAAACATGCTCAAACACACATTGCGCCATCTTGGGCACTGTTTTCGGGATCATGAATGACTGCTCACCTTTTGCGTTGATCACGAAAATTTCACCAGGTTGAATTTCGCGTTCGTACTTGGCGCCGATCAAATCGAAAGCACAAGTTTCTGATGCGAGTACGACCGCCGTACCACCACCCTCAAGTGGGCGACGCCCAAGAACTAGCGGTCGAAAACCGTAAGGGTCACGCATGGCCACTAAACTATCTTGAGTGAGTATGACAAAGCTGTAAGCGCCTTCCATTTTCAAAGCGGCTTCTTGCAAACACTGCACTAAGTTTTTACTCGGATTACGCGAGAGCAAATGCAAAATAACTTCAGTATCATTGGTACCTTGAAAAATCGAACCTTGCGAAATCAATTCTTCTCGAATGAGGTGCGCGTTCACTATATTACCGTTATGAGCCACAGCCACCGGGCCCGATGACAATGTCGCCGTTAGCGGTTGTGCATTTGATAAATGATTTTGTCCGGTCGTCGAATAACGATTGTGACCAATCGCCACATTACCTTCTAAACGTTGCAAACTCTCTTCATCAAAAACGTCGCCCACTAGGCCCAAACCTTTATGCGAAATATGGCGACCCTTATTTTGTGATGAAACAATACCTGAAGACTCTTGCCCGCGATGCTGTTGGGCATAGAGCCCTAGGTAGGTCATCCGACTGGCTTCAGGGTCGTTCCAAATACCGAAGATCGCGCACTCGTCGCGAAAATAGTCTTTTTCATTATGAGAGTCCGACAAAGAGAGCCTCCCAACTGGTGTTATAAGTGGACTTCAACGTTACTAATTTTAAATCGATTTCACTGCCAATTTTCAAATGGCCATCGCGCACGTGGCCTAAACTGAGTAATTCAACATGGGCTTGCCCCGCTGCTAATTTATTGAAAAGTTCACGAAATGGGTACGCGTGATCAGCTTGTACAGCGAACAGAACTTCATAAAGAGTTTCTGAGAAAAGTCCGGCGTCGGCTCCACCACCAGGCATTTTACGCTCGGCCGGCACGGTGATTTCAGCGCCTAAATTTTCTGTGCACATGCGGGCTAGCGCGTAGCCTAAACCCAGTTTACCGACCACACGAGTTGAGTGCACACCTTTAGTGAGCGCCAAGTGACGAGTCAAATCCACAAACGCGGCGAGCGGCTTTACTTCCAGTGCACCACCACGCCCGCTCAATTCACCCATTTCAAGTTCAGCGTAAAGACCTTGCAGCGTGAGTTGCGGCAAGCGGAGCAAAAAGATTTCATCATTTTTTTCTTTAAAGTGCGACGCAGGCAATTGATCGACGTTGTCACGCAAACCCACAAGCCCCGTGGCTGGAGTCGACGTGATATTTTCACCAAGTGTTTCGTTATAAAAACTGACATTACCGCTAATGATCGGCACATCGAGGGCTTCGCACTGCCGACTCATGCCTTCAACCGCGGCAACGAACTCACTCATAATTTCAACGTTTTCCGGGTTACCATAATTTAAGCAATCGGTTGCGGCCAGTGGCAGAAAACCTTTCGAAGCCATTTCGAGTGAAGGGTAAACAATGCTATCGATGGCGCCAACTTCTGCATCAAAGCGTGTGATGTGCGGGCGATGACCGAGCACAAGCGCCATACCGCGCCCACTCGACGGCAATCGCACAACACCTACACTTTCACGGCAATCAAAAGCGGTTTTAGTGCCGACGCGCTGATCGTATTGATTAAAAATCCAATCCCGCGATGTGGCGGTGGGGTGCTTTAAAAACTCAAGTAACTTTTCCGTTTTGTTTTTAGTGCGCGACTCAAGTGGCTTGAAATTTTCTGTGCGGTTTTTAGCCGACCACTTGTTATAAGGACGGTTGTACTGTGGGGCTTCATCCACCAACCAACGCGGGTCCATTTTACAAATATTTTCACCGTGCCAGAAAAGTTCGACTTCAGGGCCTTTAGTCACTTCGCCAATTGCTTCGGCGTCGAGATCCCATTTTGAAAACACAGCTTTTAATTTTTCTAAGTTTTTAGGCTCGGCCACCATGAGCATGCGCTCTTGGCTTTCTGACAATAAAATCTCTTCTGGAGTCATCGAAGAATCGCGGAGTGGCACGCGGTCGAGGTGAATGCTAAAACCAACTTCTCCCTTAGCTGCCATTTCAAAACTTGAACTGGTGAGGCCGGCTGCGCCCATATCTTGAATGGCCACGACAAGATTTTGCTTCATGACTTCGAGGCAGCTTTCGATCAAAAGTTTTTCAAAAAACGGATCACCTTTTTGAATAGTTGGCTTTTTTGCTTCACTATTGCTGTCAAAAGATTCACTCGCCATGCTCGCGCCATGCACGCCGTCTTTACCGGTTTTTGCACCGACGTAGACAACGAGGTTACCCACCCCAGATGCCTGTGCCGTTTGCACGGGCTCACCCGGGGAGAACAGGCCCACTGCCAAAGCGTTCACCAGAATATTTTTATTATAAGATTTATGAAATTCAGTTTGACCGGTGATGGTCGGCACACCGACGCAGTTACCGTAACCGCCAATACCGCGGACCACGCCATCAATCAGCGAGGTCATGCGCGGGGCTTGGCGCTCGCCAAAGCAAAGATAATCGGCTAAAGCGATCGGCCTTGCCCCCATGGTAAAGATGTCTCGTAAAATACCACCCACACCTGTCGCAGCACCTTGATAAGGTTCAATAAAGCTCGGGTGATTATGGCTCTCCATTTTAAAGGCCACACGCTCACCTTGCCCAAGGTCAATAACCCCAGCATTTTCGCCCATGCTCTTCATCACTCGCGAAGATTTGTTAAAAAGCTTTTTTAAGTGCACCTTTGAGCTCTTGTAGCTGCAATGCTCGCTCCACAAAGCCGAAAACAGCGCCCACTCCACACCCTGCGGTGGTCGCCCGAGGCGCTTTTCAATCAGGTCGTATTCGCCACGTGAAAGTCGGTAATGTTTTAATTTACGTTCGAGTTCCATACTTCTCCTGCGTCACATCAAGCTCGTGAAAAAATTTAAGCCGTCGCGGCCGCCCATAAACTCTGCCACTGCCCGTTCAGGGTGAGGCATTAAAGCCGCCACATTCTTTTTCTCGTTCAAAACACCGGCGATATTTTCGATTGAGCCATTGGGGTTTTGCTCGTAAGTCCACCAAACTTGCTCATCGTCAAAAAGTTTCTTCACTTGGTCTTCTTCAACAAAATAACGACCTTCACCGTGAGCCACTGGTAAACGCGCCCGTTGCATTTTGCCGCCGCCAAAATTTTTATGAGCGCTCACCAAATTAAGGTCGACCCAACCATCGCGAAATCGGAGCGAATTGTTTCTTAGTAAAACGCCGGGCAATAAACCCGCCTCGCATAAAATTTGAAAGCCATTGCAAATGCCAAGCACCGGAGTACCCGCTTGCGCAGCCTCGCGTACACTTTTCATAACTGGTGAACGCGCCGCCAGAGCCCCACAGCGCAAATAATCGCCATAGCTAAAGCCGCCGGGCAAAACCAGCGCCGCATATTTCGATTTATCAAACTGATCCTGATGCCAAAGCCATTCCGGCTTAAGGCCAGCTAGCTTCACAGCATCAAAGACATCTTGATCACAGTTCGTACCTAAAAAACGAACCACCCCGATCGGTTGACTCATAAAACCTCAAGTTCGAAAGTTTCAATTAGCGGATTGTACAAAACAAACTCGCAAATCTGTGTGGCCTTCGCTAATGCCTTGTCTTTGTCAGTTTCTTCAATGTCGAGCTCAACATATTTACCCACGCGACAGTACGAGAGTTTCTCACCTTGCGTGCGCAGGGTGCGTTCAACCGCCCGCCCTTGTGAATCGAGAACTTCTTTTCGAGGCATCACTTTTACGCCGATTTTCATAACTTCACTCCACTTGAGCAATAGCTCGTTAGCCGCACTCAATTAATTAAATACTTAAACTTTCTTGTCCCAGACTTTCTGTATACGATTCAAAACCTCTTGATAACTTTCAGCCACTTTGCCGAGGTCGCGGCGAAAACGGTCTTTATCCATTTTCTCGTTAGTTTTTTTGTCCCAAAGGCGGCAAGAGTCGGGTGAAATCTCGTCACCTAAACAGATCTTGCCTTTTTTATTGCGGCCAAACTCAAGTTTAAAATCAACCAAGCGCAAACTCAATTTATCGAAAAACTTCTGCATGCTTTTGTTAATGAGCAGCGCCTGCTTCTTCAACTCATCGAGTTCTTTTTGCGTTTTTGCAGCACCCATAAATAAAGCTTGTTCGTCACTCATGAACGGATCTTGCAGACCATCGTTCTTGTAATAAAATTCGACGATGGGCTTTTTTAAATGCAGACCTTCTTCGAGACCAAATTTTTTTGCTAAGCTGCCCGCCACTGTATTGCGCACAACCACTTCGATGGGGATCATCGACAATTTCTCGCAAATCATGTCGGTGTCGCCGTGATCTTGCACCCAGTGGCTGATCACTTTCGCTTTTTTTAAGTAGCGAAAAATAATTGAGGCTATATTGCGATTGATGGCTCCCTTGTTTTCAAACGAGCCCATTTTCTGTGCGTTAAAGGCCGTAAGGCTGTTTTTAAATTCTAACCAAAGAATGTTTTTGTCATTTTTCACCGCAAAAACTTTTTTAGCTTTGCCTTCGTAAATCAAATCGGACTTTTGGTAATTCATGTTTTCCTATCCTCTTATTTCGTTTTCTCAGCGCGCGCAATAATTGCCAGCATACGATCTTTATGACTGGCCTCTTTAAACACCGCTTCGAGCTCTGCCCTTTTCACTAATTTTTTCACTTGTTCATGTTTCATCAATTTCAATCGCAAAGTTTCTCCAGCCTTCAACCCGTGACTCACCTCTTGCACAACTTTGTAAGCCTCTTCGCGACTTAAACCTTTGCGCACTAAGAGCAACAACACCTGCGATGCAAATAATTGACCTTGAGATAAATCGATATTCGCTTTCATCCGCACTTTATCGACAAACAATTTATCAACCAGTTCCGTCATACGCGCTAGGGCGTAATCGCAAACGGTAAAAGCGTCGGGCAGAATTACGCGCTCAACACTGGAATGGCTAATATCACGCTCATGCCAAAGCGCCATGTTTTCTAAAGCTGCAAGCGAATAACTGCGCAGCAATCGCGCTTGGCCGGTGATATTTTCTGCACTGATAGGGTTTTTTTTGTGCGGCATTGCACTTGAACCTTTTTGGCCGGCAGCAAATCCTTCAATGACTTCACCGACCTCCGTGCGCTGCAAGTGCCTGAGCTCCACCGACAGACGCTCGATGGCGGCGCCCGTGATCGCGAGCGACCACATCAGCTCGGCATGACGATCGCGGGGCACGACTTGCGTGGCGATACTCTCTGGCGTCAAGTCCAACAACTGGC
>JAYUVI010000395.1:0-2138 GCA_043754135.1 Bdellovibrionales bacterium
GCTCGAGCGAACCTTCATAAAGCTGTTCAACCTCTGAACTGTCCGGGCGGTAATCGACGGCGGTCAGGCCGTACACATCAGCCTTAATACGCAGATTAATATCTTTAGTGACCAACTCAACAGTGGCGTTAGGGAATTGTTTTTTCAACTGCATGGCTTTACCCAAAATGCGGTTGTCGGCTTTGATCTGATCAAATTCTTTCGGTAAGCCTTCAACCTGGCCAGTATCAATCGACACAATGACACGCGAATTCGTTTTCTCAATACGCACGCCCTCAGCCAAACTGCCCTGCGAACGGAGTACGTCGATAAACCGACTGAATTGACGTGCGTTACGACCGTTTTCACCGAGATCGCGTTTGAAACGATCAATCTCTTCGATCACCACAAACGGAATATAAATATCAGAGTTGTGAAATTTATTGATAGCGTGGGCGTCGAAAAGAATAACGTTGGTGTCGATAACGATTTTGCGATCATGATCTAAAGTCTTTTTTGCTGCCACGAATATCCCCCTTGTAGGAGCGCAGGCGCCCTTACTCGAATATTCGACCTCATGTCGCGACTAAAGTATAGCGGTTTCTTAGGCTATTTTTTTAACTTATTTTTTTAAGCCAGAAACCATAACATCGCCAGTGTCGCGCTGTAGACTCGCGCTAACAGTTTCGATAAATTTTACGAAGTGAAAGAGCGCTTCGTCATTGAGTGTGCCTTTTTCAAAATTGGCACCATGACGATGCAGTGACTCACCTTTCAACTCGCGATGGTTTTGAATTTTTACAATGAACGGAAAATAAACTTCTTGGCTCAGGTAAACGCGCATAGCGATGCTCTCGCCTTTACTGAAGTGGCCGTCTTTGGTCTCCATGTCGAACGCCACTCCGTTTTCTGAAATATCATAGATATCCACTTTCATTAAACCGCCAGTGCCATCGTCACGCAACGGGATCACTGCAAATGCACCGATAAAACCCGTCAAAATAGTACGGCGAACTTGGCGCCGCTCATCCTGCAAAACGGCTTCACGTCGCTCTGTCATATCAAGCACAGGCGCTTGCTGGTTGTTTGTGTTCGCCTTGTTTTTATGCCTATTTTTAAACTTAAGATGCTTACTCAAATCAATTACATTGTTTTTGAACATGCCACCACCCCTACATCCCTTAGTGTCTTATCGGCTGAAAATGTCTCAACTTTAACCACTAGCGGTGGTACAATCGTCCAGTTGACTGTAATTTTTAGTTGATTTACGCGCACTTAGAGAACCCTGTAAATTAGTTATCGTTTAGGTAATTATGAAGTTAAATCAGCCACTTATAATTAGTTTATTGCTCCATCTGTGCCTTTATTTGTTGGCGTTGCTCACACCCTCGAGCCCCGTTCTTGCCCCGGCCACTCAACCCATTGAAGTGGTGTATCAAAATGAGAAAAAAAATCGCCAACTTGTGATGGATCCTAATCAAGAAAAATTAAATGAGGCGCTTGCTAAGCTCGAGAAACAAGCGGAGCGCTTGTCGCGTGTCACCCAACGAGTGCAAGAAGAGTCGATCGCTTCGGCCAGTGGCCCGACACAGAATAGCAATAATGGTCGGCAGCGTTCTTATGTGCCGTCGGAGTTGCCTAAGCAAGCTCGTCAAGATTTACAAAAACCGCAGGCGGATACAAAAGATCCTGACGCCCCTTCGATCACCAAGCCTATGCCCGGCACTGTCGCTTACAATGCGCGAACAAGTGTATCGACAATATCTGAGTACGTGCCTGAAGTGCGCATGGGTGGTTTTACTGCGCTCAATTCAGACCAATTTGTGCACTACACTTTTTATGCGCGTATCAATGAACAAATTCGCAGTCGGTGGGTTGATAATTTAAGAAATTTTATTGATCAGACTTCGCAAACAGAAGTGAATCGTTTAGCGAGCAAAACACAAAGTACTCAGGTCGAAATCATATTGACGCCAAAAGGTGAATTTGTAAAAGCGCTCATCCGCCAAAGAGCGGAGAATGTCGGTCTAGATAACAGTGTCGTGACCGCCTTTCGTACGGCTGCGCCGCTGAATAACCCGCCGGCTGAAATGGTTGAAGCGGATGGCTTTATACATTTGCACTATGGTTTCTATTTGCAGCTAAAACCTCGCTATTTG
>JAYUVI010000396.1:0-5230 GCA_043754135.1 Bdellovibrionales bacterium
TTTTTTCAAATTGCACGACGTACTCATCGCCGCGTTTTTCTAAAGCATGATAAACCCCGAGATTTTTTACCGAGAGCGGGACGGGTGGTATCCACCCCAAAACATAGGCCACGACAAATACACCTAAGACTGCGCCGGCAGGTCTAAGCCAACGGCGTTGTACGAGTGCTGTATCGGGCACGCGCTTTTTTAATAAATGATAAAGACCTACAATCACCGCCGTCGAAACCGCGACTGAAACTAAAAACGGCACCCAGCCGACAAAACCCAAAATCACCGGCGAGAGCAATGCACAGAAAGCCACCAAGCAAATAACAAATAAAGAAACTTTGGTGTCACCATATTGCTGCACCATTTTCACTTCATTAGCCACCATCACAACGATCAAGAGCAAAACAAAGATCATAGCCGAAAATGACGATGCACTTTTCAAAAAGAAAAGCGAGTAAACGCTAAGCAAACTACCTAAAAGAAAATGTAAAACTGCGTGGCGAATCTCCCACGCCTTTTGCCAACGTTGCGGAGCTTGCAACAAACCTTGCTCGTGCAAGAAATCAATATATAAAATTCCGCCAATCACACTTAGGTAAACGAGCTGCTGCGCTAAGCTCAAAAGATCATCGACCGCCGACAAGGTCACAATATCGAACAAAAACCCGCCGACAAAAAATGCAATATCACACCAACGTTCGTTGGCTTCGTAATAGGCTACTAATTTATCCAAATAATTTTTCATGTACACATTCTCGCTTCAGGTAAATCAGTTTGTCACATTAATGTTTATGAGAATGCCCATGATGGTGTTTACGTTCGTGATCATGAATTTTTGAAGTGGGGTCATCGTGGTGGTGTTCAGCGTGATCTTCTAGACATTTTTTGCACGTGTGATTTAAATAATGCGCGCGAATCAAACACAGGCTACCCGCAATAGCAAAAATCGGCTCCCACATATGGCCCATCGTGCGGTGAACAAAAAAGGTGGCGAATGAAACAATAATTAACCCGACCACTAGCCAAGCTACTGGTTGCCACTGGCCATGCACCCGATAGCCACTCACAAAGGCGAGGCCAGCCGTGCCTAAAATAAAAGCAAACAACACAGCGTGAGTTAAATCTTCTTGCGGAAAAATTTGCAGACCAATTGCGGGGAAGAGCACAATGACGAGCGGCACGGCGATACAATGCACCACACAAAGGCCAGAAATCAGCATGCCCCAGAGATCCCAGCCTGAAATTTTCTTCAGTATTTTTTGCATGAGGTCTGGTGTACGGGAAGTTTAGTTAAGCGTCAACTAGACCAGCCATAAACTACTGGAATGATTTGAAAATCTCTCAGCTTTTCACGCGCGCGTACCGAAAAGATACACTGATGAAATGGATTTCATTTTTTGCAACAATCGCGGTTGTTGTTAGCCCGTATTTTGCGTCGGCTGACTCCCCACCGTCTTATCGTCAACAGCACCCACTCGCGTGGATGCATGACTTACCCACCGGCGAACTGCCCGGCTGGAATCGCGATACCTGGTTCAATTTCGAATACTCAAATGGCAATGTGTGGAACGCGCCACTCACAATGACAGATACAAAAAATAATAACACCTACGAGTACACGGCTGATTTCGAACAGAATAACTTCGTACTTGAATTCGGCGGTGCCGTAACGAAAACTTTTGGCGCGTCACTCGAAGTGCCGTTTTCTGAGCGAACAGGCGGCATTTTCGACGACGCCATTGATGACTTTCATTTACTCATTGGTGGTTTTCGTTTCAATCGCCAACGTCACGCCGCTCGACGAGATACTTTTTCTGTTAAAACCAACGATGTCGAATACTACACGCGCGGTCACTTAGGCGACGGCGTTGGAAATCTTAAATTAAAACTCAAATGGTGGTTTTTACAAACCCGCGGGTTTGACGAGGGCTCATGCCCTTGCGGTATCTCGGTCTCTTCGCAAACAAAATTCCCGGTGCAAGATTCTCACTACTCCAACACAAATGGCGGGATCGATCAGACTTTGCTTTTGCATATGGGAGCGCCGATGTTCAATTCAAGCGGTGTGTGGTTCACTGCGGGTTACACATTCTTGAGTGCGATGGAGTCAATGAAAGCCTGGCCGAGAAATCACAGTATACAAATGTACGAACTCAACGTTGATTTTGGGATCTCGGAGGGCTGGGGTTTAATTTTAAGTGCACGCGCTGAATCGCCATTTCTTGATCGCGATCGACTCGCATATTACGATACAGAACAAAACCCACGCCGATGGGCTGAAAATCGTGTAGCAAGCGGTTGGAACAGCTTGGTGTACTGGCGTGGCTCAGAGAGTCTTGGGTTTCGCTACAGGTCAATGGCTGGAAATCAATGGCAGTTTAGCATTGTTGAAGATTGGGGCATCGGATCACATGACTCATCAGATGGTCGCTATACAAACGATGCCCCTGATGTAAACTTTGTTCTGCAAATGAATTTAAATTGGTGAGCGCAGAATTTTACGCCTGTCGCGATAAGTGCACCCTCCATTTTTAAGTGGAGCACAGAACAAATTAAATAACAGAAGGATGCAACTTCACCGTTGAAATCTTTCATTGGAGAAAAAAATGACAAATACAAAATATATCCTCACAACACTTCTTACACTTTTGAGTTTTGTTTTTTTCACAGGCTGTTCGCACATGTCGAATTTACCTGACGAAGACAACGTCAAGGTCACGCGTGAAGACGCTCCTAAAGATTGCGAATATCTCGGCAAACTCGAAGGTCGTTCAATGTCGAAAGTCCCGAAGCAAGAAGATGCTTTGAACGATCTTAAAATGGAAGCCGCAAATAAAGGCGCTAATTACCTCGTGGTAAAAGAATATTCAGGTAACGGCACCGCTGTTACTGGACTTGCTTATAAGTGCCCATAAACCGATATGCCCCTGAGAGAGTGCCGTATTAACCAGGCACTCTCAAGCAACAGGGGGTATCTACGTGAAGTTTGTTTTTATTCTATTTAATTTTGTATTAGGTTTCACAGTCAGCGCGACCGCACAAGCGGGTACAGTCGAAAAAGTCCGCCACTTAACTCGTGTAAAAATTCTTGAAAGTAATACGCTCAGCCTTCGTCCAGGTTCAATTTACGACAACATCACGGTTTTCGAATCTATATTTAAAGGACTCACACCAAAATTTCGTTATGAGTTTGTCGACACTGGTCTAGGCACAGCGGAACCTATTTACCCTATGTACCAAGCGGGCCACCAAGGTAGTTGGCTACAATTACTCCCCGCTTTCTTTTCAGAAAAAAATCGTCACATCGATCACTACACTACACTCACGACAGGTGCAGGCTGTAAAGTTGACGGCATTTATATGCTTCGCCATATTCGCGAGTTCCCACGTACTTTGTATGCACGCGAGCGTACCGAAGGCTATGACCTCATTGTCATTCGTCTCGAGTATTTTACTCGATTGCATTCGAATGCGGAGTGCGGTCGTCATATTTCAAACATGCCTGACCCCGATTTTAATGTGAAAAAGTTTTTTAAAAGTGTGCGCAAGGTGAAAACTTTTGCGGATTTCCCAGCCGACAAAATTGGTCGCTTCGAAGCTAAGATTTCAGCTATTCGCCATATAGAAGAGCGTCGACGCGCCAATGACTTACCCGGTTTTAGTGATGAAGAGTTAACCGACAATTCACTTTGGTACTACCCACAAGGTCATGCTGAAGACTACGGTTTGAATGAAATCGTGCGACTCGCACAAGCGCCGCAAATTCAACAGGCGAAAGATTTGGTTTATGCCGCTGATGCCAATTTGCAAAACGTCGCCTCGCTCGATCGCGTGGTTCAGCCAGCTGATTTCGACAGTATTTTAAATTTTCTCATAGGCAAACCTGTGCACGATTTTGACAAAGAGCAAGAGCCCGGTCGCGACACGCTCGATATTCGCGATAAGACTCTTAAATATTTTTATACTTCAGGATTAGAGATGATTCCGATCAAAGATGCTTATCAAGATGCTTCACACGCTGAGAATTATCGTCTTGTCGGTCTAACTATCAAGCCGTTTGAAAAACGCCCTGACGCGAGCACTTATCATGTGGTTGACCTCGTGCCACAAGTGCGTTTGGTTTATCAGCTGATGAACCCGCTGCAGCCCGAGCAACCTCTCGAACAGCTATACTTACATGTGAACTTTGATGTGTACGATACTTCGCTCAGTTTAGAAGAGCACGAAGTGGCGTTTCAAACTTTCTTAAATGAACTCGGCGAACTCGCGACACTGAGAAATTCACAAGACGGTGCTTTCAGCGGTCGCATAGCCACATTTATGCAAAAATACACAAGCCACCCCGTAGAATCGGTTTCCTTCAGTTCGTCAGTCACTGGCATTTGGGTTTTTGGTCAGCTCACGCGCAACCACGATTGGCAGAGCGAACTCGCACCACTCCGAATTGTTCGTAACGGGATCGACCTCGGTTACTACTCGTCAAGTTTTGACAACGATGTATTTCGCGCGGCAATCAAGGCCGCTACTGGCCCACGTAAAACTGAGTTGCAAGAACACATGAACGATTTAACGGTGACACACTACCGCGACCCAAAACGCATGGATGTTTCAAAAATTCGTTTCGAAACAGTGAGCTGCGCGCAATGCCATCAACTCGCTGGCCGTGATGCCGTTCATATGGCGTTTAACGATCATATTGACCCGCGTATCACGAGCGTAATACGCCCGAGTGAATTCGTGTTCCATGAATCGTTGTGGCAGTTGAAATCAGGGCAGCAGAGCAAGTAGATTTGCTGCTCTTCTTTAATTGATCGCACCACAAAGTTTATTGACTTCATACAGCTCTTGAATGCTACGGAAAGAAAACAACGAGAACGAGAACGCCATGTGAAAATGCCAATTATAAAATTTGAGTCTCAGCGCAAAATTCGTTGAAGGGTAATATTTTAAAGTCAGGCGCTATGTGCCGTCCAGGGCTATCGAGAGTCACCTGGTACCACATGGGGATTTTGAGTTTTTTGCGAAGGTAAACTAGTGGCTCTGCAGCCGTTGATTGGCCAATTTTACACTCAACTGCAAATACTGGTTTTTTGTTTTTGAGCACAACAAAATCACATTCTTTGCCGCTATCGTCACGTATATAGCGAAGTTCTGACTTGTATCCCTCAACGTCTTGCCAAAAGTCACACTGTTTTAATAGGTGTGAAGCCACCATATTTTCAAATCTTGCTGCGTGGTC
>JAYUVI010000397.1:0-2507 GCA_043754135.1 Bdellovibrionales bacterium
TTACGTACCGGCGGGTTTCGGCCACCTAGAAGTCGGCCGCATTGATTTAAAGAAAGAGCGCATCGAACACATTCTTCGATGCCTCGGCTACAAGTGGCGCGACTTTCAAGAGCTGATGGATGCCCCCATCTTACGCGACGAACTGTTAGATGAAACCGCTGCGATGCTCGGGCGGCTTGGTGACGATGCCCTCATATCTGCGAAAAATATTATTAAAGCTTTACTTAAATAACGGAGGATTAAATTATGTACAACTTACTCATAAAACTTATCCTTCTGGCTGCAATTGGCGAATTGGGCCTGAGCTTTACAGACATCTCAAACTGCAACTCAGAACAGTGTGTGAAGAGGATCGAAAGAGCTTCGCGTGATATTTTGCATATCGACTGGAAACCTATTTCGGTGTTCCCAGAAGAGGCTAAAAGGTTTAGATAAAAAAACCGCAGCGGCTTTCGACCCTTGCGGGCTACTTGACGCTACGGTCTCGCACTATTCGTCCGATGCTCTCGCACCGGCGCAGGGTAATGACCTGGACATAGCCTATGCACACAAGTGTAATCCATAGACGACACTTTCAGGCGGTAATAGCGTATGTACTCACAAGGCGGAAGCCGACATTATCGTTAGAGTTCCCGGGCCTATCGTTGTTACGTTTAGCCGACCGCAGATTGGACGCATTGTTGTTCCAGCTGCCGCCACGGATAACACGGTTAGAGCCCCCTTGAACCGGTCATTACGCCAATTTTAATGATTTTTCAAAAATCCTCCTTCGTTCACCCAGCGAATTCACGTGGGCCACGTGACCCACAATGCTATTCACCGATTGAATAAGAGATTTTTCAGAAACTACCCCTTGCAAATACAGTTGCTCCTTTTGCCTTATCTTTCGTCGCATCCGCACGAGATTCTCGCGCTTGATACGAATAAGACGGCGAAATATTCTGAAACCCAGAAACGGCACACCCTCTGATACCGGAGCAATGGTCGTAACTTTTTCTTTCAATTGAAGTTTTAAACTATTTTTTACAAAATCTTCAATCTGCTTCAACAGTTGATGCAAAGAATCTTTGTCGTCTGAAAATGAAATAAAATCATCCATATACCGCACATACTTCGGAACACGAAGCTTGTCTTTCATAAAGTGGTCTAAGTGGCCCAAGTAAAAATTAGCAAAGTGCTGACTAGTGAGATTTCCGATTGGCAGACCTCGGCCGAATTCGTTGCCTTCAACTCGGTGGTCGATAATGACATTCAAAAGTGACAAAAGCTTCTGGTCTTTAAAAGTCTTTTTTAACATTAATTTTAAGATTTCGTGATCAATGCATGCGACGCTCATTAATATATAAATAAAATAAATTTACCTCGAATGTTATGTGTTGTGTCTTAGCGGGTGAGTTTAGCCGAGATTTTGGTCCATCTTCACAACGCCGATTTTTTTATCATCATAGTTGAACGTAAAAAAATACTTGAGGGTAAAAATATGCTAATCAAAGTCATCTCTTTATCTTTTGATTCAGCCTTCGGTGGGTTTAAAGACGAAGAGGTCAGAGAGTTTTTGAAAGATAAAGAGTTGATCTCGGCGCGCGATTATTTTTTTATAAAAAATGACGTCCCCTATTTAGTTTTTGTTTTCAAATACTTTCCCCATCGGGTTGAAGTTGATTCAAAATTTACATCAAAAGAAAAACGCGATGAGCCGTGGCGCGAGAGTTTAGCTGAGCACGATATGGGGTTGTTTAATTTGCTAAGAGATTGGCGATCTCAACGTAGCAAGAGAGATGGCATGCCCCCATACATTTTGTTTACCAATCAGCAGTTGGCTGCAGTAGTCAAAATGCGACCACAATCATTAGCCGAGTTGACACAAATAGACGGGGTGGGCAAAGGCAAGGCTCAAAAATATGGCGAAGAAATTTTAGCGATCTCAAAAATAAATATTGGTCAAAAAGTAGAGCCTGGCGAAAAGCCTACAGAGAAAAGTATAGAGAAACATACAGACAAAAATACAGAACCAAAAGTCGAGAGCGGTGACAATGGACACTCAGCCTAAAGATTTTCAATTGGGGTCGAAAGACGACCTCCCAATTTTTATCATGTGGATGGATTTTATGAAGTGGCTTTTGACAACAACAGATCACTTCCCCAAGAAGGCGCGCTTTACATTTACAGACAGACTTGTGTATTTGGCTCTTTTAATAGTAGAAGACTTAATCGAAGCGCGATACAGCCGAAATAAAATTCTGATTTTGCGGAGAGCCAATATGAATTTAGAAAAAATAAGGGTTTTTGTCAGAATTTGCTTTGAGTTGAGATTTTTCTCGCGTAAGTCGTATGAATATGCCGTTCGTAGTATCAACGAGATTGGTAAAATGTTGGGTGGCTGGATGAAACAGCAGGATGAGAATGAAAAGGTACGGTAATTTGTTTGAGAAAATTATAACGTTTGAAAATCTTTTGCGAGCATCAAAAAATGCCATGCGAGGCAAGAAGAAAAAAAGCGCTGTCGC
>JAYUVI010000398.1:0-2622 GCA_043754135.1 Bdellovibrionales bacterium
CGGAGTGATTGAGGCATTAGTTAAATCTATAGCACCTACAGTGCCATCGGCGATTTTTGCAGACGTCACGGCACTATTGGTAATGGTCGTTGTTAGTGAGCCAGCAGTAGTGGTTACATCGCCCGCAAATGCCGGCATTCGCGCAGCGGGTACACTGCCTGAAGCTAAATTCGTAGCATTCAGATTAGTGAGATTAACGCCGCTAACAATTGGCAATTGTGCTGAAGAATCTAATTGAACGATTTTGTTGGCTGTCGTACCAACATCGACAGATAAAGTACCTGTGTTGGTTATCGGCCCGCCCGTTAACCCCGTGCCTGTAGCTATGTTTGTCACAGTGCCACCGCCACCTGTGGTGGGTGAAATTTCGACCCATGCTGTACCGGTGTCTTGGTAAATTTTTTGGGTATCACTCGCAATGTACAAGCGACCAATGGTGCCCGCGCTCGGGGCCGACTTACTTGCATCAAGCCCCGATTGAATACTTGGCGTACTGCCCGAATTCTTAACAGCATCCGTTATGCCATAGCCAGAAACAGTCGTGGGTCGACCCGAAGTGATTTTAGCCCAATCAAGACCCGGGATATCAGCACCGACTAATACGCGAAAGGTCGGCACGCCTGCCACCCCTGTTGGCGGCCCCGCAAGCACAGTGTTCACCGCCTGTGAGCCGTAAAGAAGAGATGTTGAACACACCCACGCTGTACCACTCCATTGCAGAACTTCGTTAGGGTTTGTGCAACCCGCAATATCAGCGGGTGAAATCGTGCCGTCATTAATTTTTGCCGACGTGATCGCATTATCGGCGATCTTGACGCCACTAATTGCATTGTCGGCAATGTCGGCTGTGGCAATGGTGCCGTCTGCTATTTTTGCAGAATTCACGGCCCCTGCAGCAATCGTGGCGGCCGCAGCGTTTGGCCCTGTGGCGGTTACATCGCCAGTTAAACTCAGTATATAATTGCCAGCGGCTTGCTTATTGTTAAACACGGTCCAATCAGTACTTCCTAAATAACCGTCGACCGTTGTACTAGCTCGTGCCATCGAGATCACCGGAGTGGTAGTACCCGTGGCAACAGCGATCGGCGCAGTGCCCGACACACTTGTCACAGTGCCGCTGCCACCTGCAGCTGTCGACCAAGACAGCAACCCTGATCCATTCGTAGTTAGAACTTGCCCATTTGTACCATCTGCTAATGGGAATTCAAACCCGCGAATTGTGTCGGCAACTTTTGCAAACGGTACCATATTAATATCTTGTGCCGCCAAAATTTCGCGGGGGTTAGTGCCGTCATCAACAGCGACAACCAGTTTTCTATTGTCATTAGCACCTGGAGTATAAGGGCCGCCCGCACCGCAAGTTTTTGCGATGGCTTTGTTATCGAACACTGTTGTCATACTGAGAGTGGGGTCGGCACCTGTGCGCACACCCGAGCCAACTGCCAATGCAAAGTGCCCATTCGTGGTGCTTAAATCCAAGGTCTGATCTTCTTCATAGAGCAAACAAGGTGTAACTGAGGGACCATAAATTTTTACATTAAATAATACTGCAGCCGAAGTGTTGGGTGTTGAACTGCTATTTAACAGTTGCCCCGAAAAATTAAACGTCTCGGGCAGAACTGAAGCTGCTTTAGCTAACTGAGGCGTTGCCGTCGTGCTCACCACAATAATTAAATTTAAAAACCACTTTGCTGTCTTCATAATCAGTAGCTCCCGTGTTTAATTATGTAGTTCGCACTGCTCATAGAATTAGTGCCGACAGGAGCAGCAATGCGTGCATCGCGTATTTTATAATTTGTGCCATTGATTTGGCTCTTGCCACCGGCGCTTAAGCTAGCATAAGCAACGCGAAGTGAATTGCCATACTGAACATAGAAAATGCTCTCTATACTTGCGCTAAGACTGGCTTGGCTACGTAAGGTCACTTTGATAGACCGATAATCGACTGCTGAAACAAAACCATAAACCCCGTTTGGGACGTATGCACCGATGGCACCTGCGACGCCGCTGTTCGAGCAGTTTGTAAATTGAAATGAAAAAGTCCCATCACCATTGCAATCAAGGTCAGATCCATTTGTTGGCAATTGCCATGTCACACCGTCGTCAAAACTGATTTCAACTAATTTCGTGTTAGCGTCGCAAGTGCCGCTCACAGTGATGGGGTCCGTGTAATTAGTAATGACAAAAACTTTTTGCGTTTGCCCGTCTGAGAACTTGGGCGCTGAAAATGACATATTCGAGCCGGTTGATACGGGTACCGCATTTGTGCAAGCGAGTGCAGACAAATACAAAATAGCAATGGATAAGCGCTTTACGTACCTCATACTAACTTATCGTAAAGACTCGACCAAAGGTTGATACGCAAGAAATTTATTATTTCGCTTCAATTTGCGAAGGCTCACTTTTATTCTAGGGGTAAATGCGTAGGTTTGATTTAAATCCGAACGGTCTCTTTATGGGAACAAAGAAAATAACTGTCTCAAATTTGTATCTATATGAGCCTGACTGATACGCAAAATAAAGCAGGCTCAGTCGTTCTATTTTCGCTAAGGATTCGAGCTACGTTTCAAAAGAAGTGCGTGTGCTTGAAGGCCTCGGGTGTACAGGCCCTACTGTCTCAGT
>JAYUVI010000399.1:0-2553 GCA_043754135.1 Bdellovibrionales bacterium
CCCCCACAAAAAAATATGGGCCTAAGACAGGTCCAGCTGCGCTTAAATTTGAGATGGCATTTAGGGGGCTAATTCAAGTGTGGCTAAGGCTTCAATAAATTCAAACGCTCGAGTAAACCGCGACACCCATCTTGCACAATATCCAGCACTTCTTCGAACCCGCCGGCGCCGCCGTAATAAGGGTCGGGCACTCCGGTGACGGTATTTTCACTGCATAAATGCGCCATGGGGATCACTTTTTCTTTGAACTTGCTGTGGGGGTCTAAGCGCATGACGGTTTTGTAATTCACTTGATCCATGGTCACGATGTAATCGAATTTTTCGAAATCTTCATAAGTAAATTGGCGAGCTAAACTGTCTAACTCTAGGCCACGCTTTTTCGCGTGAGTGCGCATACGTTCATCAGCTGAGTCGCCCACGTGGTGCGACGATGTGCCGGCTGATTCGCAATACAATTTGTCTTGTAAATTATGGTGTCGCAGAAGCGCTTTCATCGCGCCCTCAGCAGCGGGGGATCGGCAGATATTACCCATGCAAACAAATAAAACTTTGATCATTTATGTATGAGAGATTAGGCTGACTTTTTATTTTGGGCAAGTGAGGCCTGTGCATGCATTCAAATATTCTCGACTTAATTTTGACTCGCAGAACGGTGCACTCCTATTTGCCTGAAGCAGTGCCCGCGAAGGTGATTGAAGAGGCCGTTCTTGCAGGGATACACGCGCCCAATCACAAGCGAACATGGCCGTGGCGATTTTTTTGGCTCTCGCCTGATTCGCGTGCGAAGCTGGCAAAGGTTAACGAAAAATTTTTAGCACCGGGTGAAATGATTGTGCTGGCGATTAACAAAGCGAAAGAAGAAATGCAGGCGCGCGAAGATTACGCGGCTCTGGCTTGCGCCGTACAAAACATGTCACTTTATTTGGCGAGTATTGGTTATGGATCGAAGTGGAGCACGGGAAAGCTTATGCGTACCGAAGGTCTTTACGAAGTACTAGGTCACTCACGCGATGAAATCGAAATTTGGGGAGTGCTGTGGGTAGGGCGTGCGGCTGGTGACAATGTTGCGCCTAAACGGCCCGAGGTTTCACAGTTTTTAAAGCTGGTATAGTTGAAACGTGTTGAAGCGCGTACAAGTGAAATTTGTTGAAGTGCTTAATATATAAATATTTCGAAGCCCGTTTAAATGAATTTATTGAAGGTGCGCGTGATAAGTTGGAGTGATGACGTTTAAAATGAAATCATCGAGGACTAACGAAAATGAAAATGGCCACAGTTAAAAAAATAGGTTCGCTGAAATGCCAAGTGATTGAAGGTGAAGCGAAGGGCCCATGCGTGGTGTTCATGCACGGCTACGGTGCGGATTCTTCAGATTTAATCCCGCTCGCAGAGATAATGGGGCTGTCGCCTAAAGTGACGTGGGTTTTTCCTGAAGCGCCGATGCAGGTGATTATCGCGCCAGGTTTCACCGGTAAGGCGTGGTTTCAAATCGATAACACACGTCTCGAAGCCGCAATGGTGTCGGGCGAGCCGGTCGATATGTCAGAGAGCACGCCTAAAGGTATTGAAACTGCGCGTGCCACGGTGGTGGCGATGTACGACGAACTTTTGAAGCAACATTCAAAAGTGATTTTGGGGGGCTTCAGTCAAGGCGCTATGCTGGCGACAGAAGTGGCGTTGGTGCACGCAGTGAAACCCGCGGGTCTTGTGATTATGTCTGGTACTTTGATTTGTCGCAGCCGCTGGAGTGAACTCGCACCGAGCTGCGAAGGTTTAAAATTTCTGCAGAGCCACGGTAAAAACGATGCCATTCTCGGTTATACTTATGCTGAAAACTTATTCTCGATGTTGCAAGATGCAGGTTTGTCGGGTGACTTTTTTCCATTCAGCGGCGGTCATGAGATACCCCCGAAGGTCATAGAGAAAATCGCGCAGTTTCTTAAGAAGATTGCTGGCTGATTGTTTAGGGCCATTCACGAGCATTTGCTGTCTATAGATCGAGCCGCACATTGTGCCCAGAGCACTCCGCCCATCAAACCGACTGTCGAACTTTTTGACAAAGCCTTGGTATGCCTGCCCCAAACGTAAGCCGAGCGCCTATACCTTAAGTCCTGCCCGTTAATGTATTTCGGAGTAGACTCCGATTTACACTTGTGTAAAATGGAGTCTACTCCGAAATACACAAAATGTAATAAGAGGATCCCAGCTTGAAAAAGACCACTCTGCCCAAGCGTATATACTTTGATTTTATTAAAAAAGACCTTGATAAAAAAATGGTTTTTATGGGCGGGCCACGACAAGTTGGTAAAACCACCTTGGCGCAGACTTTTATAAAAAATTATAAGTCTGGCCACCCAGGTTACCTGAACTGGGATAACGAAATGGATCGACAGACAATAACAAAAGGCCAATGGTCAAAAGCAGAGCCCCTTATTATTTTCGATGAAATTCATAAAAGAAAAGGGTGGCAAAATTTAGTCAAGGGCGCTTGGGACACCTGGAAGAATACCCAAAACTTTCTGATCACGGGCTCAGCCAAGTTAGATATTTTTC
>JAYUVI010000400.1:0-4500 GCA_043754135.1 Bdellovibrionales bacterium
AAAAGCGAGCACCACAGGTTCGGGTGGTGTTGCGGCTCTCACAGTTGATAGTAGCTCATTTACAATTATTAATAGCACGGCCACTCAACTCGTATTCACAACCCAGCCTGTGAATTCGGCAGCCGGCGCCAATCTCGTACCAGTGATTACAATTCGCGATACGTACGGCAATACAGTTAATAACGGATCAGATGCCACTGCCAATATTACGATTTCAATTAACACTGGGGTCGGTGGCGCAACACTCAGTGGGACTAAAACTTTAGCGGCTGTCGCTGGCGTTGTGACTTTCACCGCCACTCAAGCTATGAATTTAGATCTGTCGGGAGCTTACACGTTACGTGGGACAAAAGCTGACTTAAGCGGCAGCGGCGGTGCGGGCACACTGACACAAAATTCGAATTCATTTAGCATTAGTAATGCCGCCGCTTCGCAGATTGTCTACACTACGCAGCCGGCAGACTCTGTTGCCGGGACTAATCTTCTTCCCGCTCTAGAAATTCGTGATGCCTACGGTAACGTCGTCACTACCGGCGCAGATGCCTCCGCGAACGTCACTTTAAGTTTGCAATCTGGCACTGGCGCACTTGCCGGGACCCTCACTAAAGCTGCAGTCAGTGGTGTCGCCACTTTTGCTGCTGCTCAAGCTGTTTATATTAATTTGATTGGCGCAAAAACCTTACGAGCCACAAAAGCCAGTACCACTGGTTCGGGCGGTGTCGCCGCTCTTACAGTCGACAGCAATAGTTTTAATATCACTCACTCTACCGCAACCCAAATTGTTTACACCACACAGCCTACAAATAACACCGCTGCTGGAGCCAACCTTCTCCCTGTTTTACAAATTCGCGACACCTACGGTAACGCCATAAGCACAGGCGCCGATGCCACCGCCAACGTCACTTTAAATCTGCAAACCGGCACAGGTACACTTTCTGGCACACTCACTGTTGCCGCATCAAGCGGAGTCGTCAGCTTTACCGCCGCCGAAACTGTATCGGTTAATTTGATTGGTGCAAAAACACTACGCGCAACAAAAGCCTCAACCGTCGGTGGTGGCGGAACAGCGGCCATGACCGTAGATAGTTCGAGCTTCACAATCATCCATAGCGCAGCCACTCAACTTGTTTTTACTACCCAGCCCGTGAGCTCGACTGCCGGAGCGAATCTTGTACCAGTGATTACAATTCGCGATGCCTATGGCAATACCGTAACAAGCGGCACTGATGCTACGGCCAATATTACAATGTCGATAAATACCGGGGTCGGCGGCGCGACTCTTAGCGGGACCAAAACTTTAGCGGCAGTCGCGGGTGTCGTGACTTTCACTGCCACTCAAACCATGCGTTTAGATCTTGTCGGTGCGTACACGCTCCAAGCCGACAAAGCCGATTTGAGCGGCAGTGGTGGCGCCGGCGCCCTTGCTCAAGACTCAACATCTTTTAATATTTCGTACGGCGCGGCTGCGGTTATTGCCTACACCACACAGCCGGCTAATTCAGTTGCCGGCACAAATCTTCTACCGGTCATTGAAATTCGCGATGCTTACACGAATGTCATCACCGGTGGACCTGACTCAACTGTCAATGTGACTTTGTCGCTTGTCTCAGGCACGGGGACACTTTCTGGCACGGTCACAAAAGCAGCTATCGGTGGAGTGGTCACATTCGCTGCGGCTCAAGCGGTCACAATTAATTTATCTGGCGCCAAAACTTTACGAGCGACGAAAGCCAGTACCACTGGTTCAGGCGGCGCAGGCGTTCTCACCGGCGACAGTGCGAGCTTCAACATCACTCATGCGGCTGCGACACAAATCGTTTTCACCACTCAGCCTGCGAACAACACATTGGCAACAGCCAACCTCTTACCAGTTATTACGATTCGCGATACTTATGGCAATACCGTCAATACAGGAGCTGATGCCACGACAAACATCACTCTGAATCTACAATCAGGTACGGGCGCCCTTGCCGGCACGCTGACGGTTGCCGCCTCGAGTGGTGTCGCCAGTTTCACTGCCACAGAAGCCGTGAATATTAATTTATCTGGAGCCAAAACTTTACGTGCGGCAAAACCTGATACCACTGCAGGCGGTGGCACCATTGCGATGACGGTCACAAGCAATAGCTTTACGATTCTCGCTGGACCTGCAACACAAATTGTTTACACCACACAACCCGCTAACAATACGGTGGCTGGAGCCAACCTCCTCCCAGTTCTTGAAATTCGCGATGCAGGCGGCAATGTGGTAACAACTGGATCAGATGCAACCGCCAATGTGACGCTCACTTTGCAATCAGGCACGGGCGCTCTTGCCGGTACGGTAACCAAAGCCGCAGTGGCTGGAGTTGTTACATTTGCCGCCGCTCAAGCTGTGAATATTCAAACGACAGGCTCAAAAACTATTCGTGCCACAAAAGCTGACACTTCAGGCTCGGGCGGCACAACGAGTATTAACGTTGACAGCAATGCATTCACAATCCTTCACGGTGTGGCGACACAAATTGTTTACACCACTCAACCAGCGACGGGCACGGCCTCAGCTGCAGCCCTCTTGCCAGTTCTCGAAGTTCGCGATACTTACGGCAACGCCGTCACTTCAGGAGCTGATGCAACGGTCAATGTTACACTTTCTCTTACCGCGGGCACAGGCGCCCTTAGTGGCACTCTTACGAAAGCGGCAGTGGCAGGAGTGGCCACATTCACAGTGACCGAAAATGTTTCTATTAATTTAGTTGGCGCTAAAACGTTGAGTGCCGCTAAGGCCAGCACCGTCGGTAGCGGTGGCACGGCTAGCATGACCGTCAGTAGCAGTTCATTCACCATCGTGGCCGGCGCAGTGGCCACCGTCACTTGGACAGTTCAGCCCAATAACTCTCGTCTCACTGGCCAACTTTTTACAACTGGTACGGTCACTCTGTATGATGCCGCCGGTAATATCGCAACGAACACAACCGACACTGTCACATTCGGTATTGACGATGTTACAAATCCAACAGATGCCGATCTTATGGGAACCGTAACCGTAACTCCAGTGAGTGGCGTAGCGACCCTGGCTTCAGGTAGTATGAATATTCAAACGGTGGGCTCTCCGTATAACCTTGTTGCCACCGATGATGTAACACTCGTGACCTCGGCTTCGAGCAACAATGTCACGATCAATATCGGACCCGCGACGAAACTCTTATTTGCGCAGAACCCCAGCACATGGCCGGCGAATGTCGATACCACTCCGTCTGTCATTGTGACGATCACTGATGCTTACAATAATCCGGTCAGCAGCTGTGCTGGCGTCGGTAATATTTCGCTTTCTATCGGAACAAACCCAGTCGGCGGTGCCCTGCTCGGTACAACCGCAGTTGCACCAACATCTTGTTCGTCGACATTCAGTACAATTCGTATCGACACCGCCGGTGTGGGCTACACACTCAACGCCACCACCACAGCAGGCACTTTATGCAGTGGCGGTCTTTGCGCAGGTACGAGCGCCGCTTTTACCGTGAGCGGAGCGCCTGGTTTGAATCTCGAAAGCGCAATTGAGATGTTAGATATTCCAATAACGAGCCTGACTTCCACTCGCAATGCCAACTTGTCGCGTACGAGCTTTTCTACATCATATTTTTCAGGTACGGTTTCGTTCTACTTTGAATTTGTGGCCACCAATACCCATGCCACCAACAACTACTCACCCATTCTTTATACATCCGGCAATGCCACCGAGACATCGGTTTCAGTGCCCGCCAATACAACAACGCCGACACGCTTTAGATCTGTCGCATTTACCCCGACAGTCTCGTCAACGAATTATCGATTGCGTTTACCGAGCACTTCAAACGCTGGTCAGCTGAAAATTTATTCCGCCCGAATTGTGATCAATCAAAGTAACTCTTATGGCACTCGCGTGTATGTGCCGTTGATCAACGCACAAGAAACCACATCCGCGCCTGCGAATACTAAAGTCGTGGCAGTGGACTCTACCTCTTCAACCACCTCTACCCAAAACAACCCCGATACATATTCTGTTTGGGAGTTTGACTCTTCGCTCTTTTCAACAATTCCAGCGAGTGGCATCACCTTTGAAGTCAATATCAATAGCTCGGCCAATAGCTACACTACCTATGCAGCTCTCTGGGACAAAACCACGAATACCCAAGTTGCAGGGACCCAAGTTTCAAATGCCTCTACAACAATTCGCAGCAAGTCTATTAGCATCAGTGCCGCTGCACTGATCACCAATCATGATTATGAGGTGCGCATTAAGACAAGTAACGCGTCCGGCATCGCTTACATTTACAAAGCCGGCCTTTGGATAACCGTCCAAAGTTTAGCAAATTATGCGACTTACTGGCGTGTCAGCCCTTACAGTAGCTCGGTCGATGCCACAAATATTTCGCCTAATAACAGAGTGTCTTTGAATGCGACAAGTTTTAGTGTGCCCATCGTCACCTACGAATGTTCAGGTTCATCAACAGTGGCCGGTCAAACCATGGATCTCGTTGA
>JAYUVI010000401.1:0-4294 GCA_043754135.1 Bdellovibrionales bacterium
AACGCAAATTCTGGTGCGGGGTCGTGCCGGGCTCGAGAAGGTTTTCACCTTTGTCGTTCGATAGACTCCAGTTGTTGTGTTTACCGCTGCCGTTAATGCCAGCAAACGGCTTCTCGTGCATCAAGCAGACAAAATTGTGTTTCAAAGCCACACGCTTAAAGACCTCCATTGCCAACGTGTTATGGTCAGCGGCGATATTCACGTCTTCAAAAATGGGTGCGAATTCAAACTGACTCGGAGCCACTTCGTTGTGACGAGTTTTTGCCGGAATGCCGAGTCTAAAAAGTTCGTACTCAGCCTCTTGCATAAACTTTTTTACGCGACTTGGGATCGCTCCGAAATAATGGTCTTCAAGCTGTTGCCCACGTGTGGAAGGCGAACCGAGTAAAGTGCGACCTGTCATGATTAAGTCAGGGCGCAAAGAAACAAAATTACGATCGATCAAAAAGTACTCTTGTTCAGCACCGAGAGTCGCATGAATGCGTTTGACGTCGACATCACCCACGAGTTTTAAAAACTCGATGGCTTGTTTGTTGAGCGCTTCGACCGAACGCAAAAGCGGAGTTTTGCAATCCAGCGCCTGACCGTGATAACCAAAAAACACTGTCGGAATACAGAGTGTTTTACCGGCGTCATCTTCAATAATAAATAATGGCGAAGAGGGGTCCCATGTCGTGTAACCACGCGCTTCGAAAGTCGAGCGCATACCGCCGCTTGGGAAGCTCGATGCATCAGGCTCGCCTTGAATCAATTGCGAGCCGGTGAATTGCTCCATGACCCGCAGTTCAGAGTGATAATTAGTTTGAATTGAAATAAAAGCATCATGCTTTTCAGCCGTGAGACCGGTCATAGGTTGAAACCAGTGGCAAAAGTGAGTTACGCCACGCGCGACACACCATTCTTTAAGAACAGAGGCAATCGCCGCCGCGGTTTCTTTAGGTAATTGCTTACCGTGCTCAAGAGTTTTTAAAAGATTGGCGTAAGCATCTTTAGACAGTTTCTCGCGCATTTGCGCCAGACCAAAAGTTTGCGAACCAAAATACGACGAGACCGGCTCGTTATTTTTTGGCGCATCTACTTTTCTGTCGGGGAAGTTTAAAGCCGCATTCAGAATTTGATAGCGGTTTGACGCAGCTATGGTGTCAGTGCTCATTATGTTCACTCCTATTTTTGTCTGCGCGAAACTGGTTGTTCACCTTATCTCGAGCAAAGTATTGAGAGTCATCTCTGCTGAAACCCATGTCTCAAAGAAATGACTGTTATGAGGCATTCTAGCTATTTTTTTATTTTCTGCAACACCGAAGATAGCAGGTGAGCGAATATCGCGCCTCTAGCGCTGAACGAAATAATGGACAGCCGAGGGCGAAGCCTCTTTGGTGCCGGGGATCACGTTAAAAAACGCAATAACTTCGGTCTTACGACGTGGTTGCAGATTGAACACCACAAAGAGAGAGTTTTCGACAATATTATGTAGGCCGCGACCCGCGCCGCCTTTGTCATGTTGTAAACTCCCAGCGCGCTCACCATAGCAGCTATTGAGATAATCCATAATAATTTTGGCGCTCAACGCCCCGAACGGGTCTTGCACGGAAATGGCAATTAAGGTGCCATCAGTGGCAAACCGCAGAAGCCCTTGCTCACTCGGTCTGAGTTCGACAGCCGTCGTGCGCGGTAAATTGTTGTACAAAGCTTTACCGCTCGCATCGGTCGGCGCATCGTATATCGCATTCATGAGCAGCTCTTCAAGCACTGCACCCACACCATCAAGAATCGAATTGCGAACTCCCAAGCTTAAAAAATGTGTCTTCATAGAGTTATTGAGCATATCGCGCTCGGTGCTCTTACAAATTTTCATTTCTTTAACTTCAACACCCACATTTAAATATTTTTCAAGACCAAATAAATTCGGGCTGCAAAGTTTGGTGACGGTCGTCATAAGCGTGCGAATACTGCCGGCGCGGTCAGCATCGTTCACGAACACCATATTGGGGGTGTGTTTTAACGCCATCATTTTGGGCAAACTCTCGCGCAGGCCTTGTGAAATCACAAATACAACATGCGGAGGGTTCTGCGAAGAATTAACAAAGTCGACGATTTCAAGCGTCGCGCCATCAACGATCACGACATCGTAGCGAGCGGCCGCTAATTTTTCGCGAGCTTCATCTGGCGTCGCCACTGCGTCGATGGCTATACCCGTACCGCCAAGAGCCATTCTGGCCACAGTTTGAGCTTTACGTTCGCCTTGGGCGAGCAAAACTTTTTTATTTTTCATTGAGACTTCGAGAATAAATCGCTGCACCAGAGGTTCAAGAAAACTGACTACGCTCTCAACTTCAGTCAAACTTTTCTCAATGGCTGGCGCTAAGCTTTTGTCGACTTTAGTAGCCATGTCGGCGAGAGATTTTTGCAATATGCTCAAGTGATTATTAAGCAGCTCTTGCAATTTCGCTTGGAGAGATTGCGTGCGCTCGACCACTCGCCTCTCCATTTGGGTATTGATGTCTTGTAATTCGTTTTTAGCGCGCTCTAGGGCGTCAAACATAGCTTCAACACGTTTCGCGCGTTGGTTGGTGATGTTAACTTTATCGGTCAGAATCTGCGAGTAAATGCGATACAAAATGTGATCAAATTGCGATTCATTGTTATTGGTAATAAGGCGAAAGGCTTCGATATCGACCTTGATCAACTCCACCGGAGTTTTCGCAACTATAGTCGCTGAACATGGTTTCGAAGTGATTACACTCATTTCGCCTAACAAATCACCTTTGCGTCTTAATGTAGCGACGAGGCCGTTGTCGACAAAAACATCGACCGTACCAATCACCAGAAAAAATAAGTTTTTGTTGAGCTCGCCCTGCTTGAGAATCGCGTCTTCGGGATTGTACAGAACCACTTGCGCCGCTTGTTGGAGTTCCGTGATAAGTTGGTCCGGAAAATTCTTAAACATCGGCACAGCGCTCATCAAACTTTTGAGCGATGTACCCGAACCGATTGTCCCCGCCGGTGCGGCCGGGGGAGAAACTACCACAGTGTCGTCATTTGCCATAGGCGTGATTAAGTTTAGCCCCGTTTCCCGAGGTTTTTCCTTCTATACCTGAATGATATTCGTCTTCTGAAAAATCGTCTACTTGAATGGCGTCCCAACGAACCTCTTCAGCCTTTTGTAGGTTAGCCTTTTCATCAGCTGTGATCACACCTTTGGCTAGGGCCTCATCAATACGCTGGGGTCCCTTGAGTTTCGCCATCTTCTTTTCGCGAATGGCACGACGAATTTTGCGGTCGGTGTCTTCAGACTTCTTAATAATCTTAAAAGCATTCTCGAGACGACCCATCGCTTGGTTTAAATCTTTCGGTACATATACGCCGAGAGTGAAACGCTCGCGCTGTTGTGAATCGCTCATCATCAATTCGCAAACTTGGTGCCCGAGTTCGTCTGATGGCAATGCGCTAATGCGATTGAGAGATGACCACCAGTTCATTGGGCCTTTAAAGATCAACCCGATGATCGGCACATCAAAGTTGGCGAGTAAACCGTCGAAAGATTTTTGAATTTCCGCAAAAGCCAGGCGCATTGAGTAATGCACGAACGGCAAATCTTCTTTTCTACGACCCTCAGCTTCGAAACGGCGAAGCACAGCGGTGCCGATGTACATCCAAGAAAGAATGTCGGCAAAGCGGCCCGTGATTTTCTCTTTGTACTTCAACTTACCACCGAGCAAGCCCATGCTCATGTCAGCGATAATCGCAAAGCTTGCAGAGGCCCAAGCCAGTTTTTGAAAGTAACGACCGACTACGCCACCAGTACCGCGACTGCCGAGGTAACCGCGTGAAAAGCTGAGCACGAGTGCGCGACACATATTGCGCACAACGTGACCCACGTGCCCCCAAAAAGCGGCGTCAAAACCGGTGAGATCATTTTTCTCGATCGAGTTCACTTCTTTAAAAGCAAACGGGTGAGCGCGCAGAGCCCCTTGACCGAAAACAATCAGTGTTCGCGTGAGAATATTCGCGCCTTCAACTGTGATCGCAATCGGTGAGGCAATATAGGGTACGGCCAGTAAGTTTCTTGGACCCATTGAAATGCCGGCACCACCAAGAATATCCATACCGTCGTTGATGCAATCGCGGCTGATCTCTGTGGTCATGTACTTCGCCATCGCTGTCACAACTGGCGGCTTAATATGCTGATCAAGTGCACTCAATGTATAACGGCGCATAGCTTCGATGTAATAAGTCGCGCCGCCAATGCGAGCGAGAGGCTCTTCAACACCTTCAAATTTACCCACCGACAAAC
>JAYUVI010000402.1:0-4430 GCA_043754135.1 Bdellovibrionales bacterium
AATGGGCGTCATCACCTAAGGTAAGAGCCGTGTGCATTAAATGTGCTCGCACGGATCCGTGGAGGGGGTGTTCAGTAATGGGCATCTCTACTCCGACTCAAACTAGTAAGACCATTTACCCGCTCGAATCAACGAGTCGAGTGATATACACGCGGCGGCCATTGGCCCAACGATGGGGTGGCTGGCTAATTACGGGTCTAGATCAATCTTCGCTTAATCTCGTTTAATACTTCGAGCGGCGCGCGCAATTTGAAGGTCGTGCCTTTGTCATTGTAGAACTCACTGAGCACACGAGTCTTCGAGCGAATTTCGCCAATCACCCCTTGGGCCATGTAAGGCACAAAAACATCTTCATCTTTCATATCGCCTTCGAAGAAACTAAGAATTTTTTCCCGCAAAGCTTTGAGGTCATCTTTATTACGTGTTGAAAGCAGCATGGCTTCAGGAAATTCTTTCTTGAGCTCAACCATTTGCCCATCGTTGAGTCGGTCGCGTTTATTTAAAATCAGTAGGCTCGGTATTTCAGTGGCGCCGACTTCGTTGAGAACATTTCGTGTCACTTCAAGCTGTGAGCGAAAAGATGAATCGGCAGCGTCGACAACGAATAGCAAAAGCGAAGCATTGAGGGCTTCGTCGAGAGTCGATTTAAATGAGGCAACTAAATCGTGGGGGAGTTTTTTAATAAACCCAACAGTGTCAGAGACTAAAATTTTCGGTCGCGTTTCAGGGTGCATGGGCCGAATAGTGGTATCGAGTGTCGCAAACAGTTTATCGGCGACTAGAACTTCACTGCCGGTCATCGCGCGCATAAGTGAAGACTTACCCGCATTGGTGTAACCCACCAGTGCCACGCAGTTTTCTTGATCACGACGAGCGCGGCGAACTTGATGTTCATTGCCGATCGACTCGAGTTCAGTTTTTAATTCTTTGATTCGGTCGCGAATATTACGCTTGTCGAGTTCGAGGCTGCTTTCGCCGGCGCCTTTACCACCGACGCCACCACCTTGACGATCTTCGCCGCCGCCGGTTTCACGTAAGCGCGGGGCCACATAGGTGAGGCGAGCAATTTCGACTTGTAAGCGAGCCGCCCTGGTGCGGGCATGGCGACTGAAAATTTCGATAATTACACCGGTGCGATCTAACACGGTCACGCCAGCAGCGCTTTCAAGGTTGCGAATTTGCGAAGGTGAAAGGTCGGTGTCGACAATCACGATCTGTGCGGGTTCTCTTTCCTCTTGGGCGTTATCGGTTTCAAATTCTTCATCGTTCTCAGAATCAGCCTGAAAATCATTTGCGGAGTCATCATCGGGCTCGCCTTCTTCAGCAGCCTGGCGTTTGAGCGCTGCCTTTGTGAGCTTATGTTCGACCGACGATGCGACGACCCCGGTGCCACCTGTCCACTCCGCGAGCTCCGTTAATTTGCCTTCGCCAAGAACCGTAGGAGAGCGTTCTGTTGAACGTTTTTGGGTCACTCGGCCGACGACCTTGTAACCCAAAGTCGTCACTAAACGCGTCAGTTCTTCAAGCGAACCTGTGAGTTCCTCAGCGGTTGTTTTAGGCAACTGAATGGCAACGAGAACAGCATTTTTAATAGGTGATTGCATAAGTTATAAGACTCTTTAGTGGGGAGAGGATTAATAAAAGCTACCGTATCACAAACGTCGGCCGAGTATTATCTATTTAAAACATTTTAAAAATCTGCCAGTAAAAATCCCACTCCTCAGCAGACTTTACTATTCTTTGTGTTTCGTCGCGCCACTCGACAAATCGGGTAATGTCTGCACGATAACAATTCGCTTGCGGGGCGCCTGTCGACAAATCGAAGTTAGTTGACCAGCATGCGGGATTAAATTGATTGTAAACAGTTTCTAAAATTGAATTGATTGCGGCTAGGTCGAGAGTTGTGAGGTCAGCTGGCAAATAAGGGTTCAAGTAAAAGGCAAACTGATTGATGCTGATTTCTCGCACGGTCCTAGCGTCGAGCTTTTCTTGGTAAAATTGAATCACACCCCATCTTTTCGACCACACACTAAAGCTACGCGCGGGCGCATTTTCTAATTCACAATAGTGTTCAATAAATAAAATATCGGGGCTCAGCCAAATACAGCGTCGAAAGACATCCATTCGCCAAACTCTGGCGGGCGCGGCTAACATTAACTACGAGTTATTATTACAAAAAACGAAGAAATAATTTCTCTGAGGGTCCATATAATGCTATGCGGTGCCATGTGGTATTGACCATGGAGGTATAGAATGAAGAAGATAACGATGATGGTTTTGGCTCTGTTCTTTGTTTCGGTTTCAGCACAGGCCGCGCGCTTCAGATTAACCGATGAACGTGTTCGTCATGTGGACTTACGCGGAATTAATATTGTAGATTCTGAGAGGAACGGCACTTTTCCCTATGCCGTGAAAGTTTTAGAAGAAGTGACCCCTGAAATCGAAAAAGTTTTGGGTGCTGAAATCGCCGCTGAAGAAGAATTATTGTCGCGGGTTTTTGTTCTTGATCAGGGGAGCGCATTTAAAAATATTTTTGTTTTTATGACGAAAAATAATGTCGGTAAGTATCAGCTCTATGTTGTTTATCTAAATAATAGCGGCAGCACGATGACCGTCGACTATGACGTGGTTGCGGCGACACAAAATAGCCTAACTGTAAAAAATGGTTCCTCAGATGACGTGAGCACTTATAAAGTAAGCACGGGTCGCCCGCTTTTTGATCGCTAATACGACTTGCGAGTCGGGCCTTGAAGCCGCACTTTTTAAATATGCGATTTGGGTAAATGAAAAAGGTGTCGACATATTGCAATGCTAAGATGGTCGCGCGGATGTGCAATACGTTGGATTGACATTTTTCTGAGTGCCCCGCATACTTTTTTGATAGCGAAAAAGGGGTCGGCAGCATGGCATCACGACGTTGTTTTTGGGCATTACTTTTATCTTTTTTAGTTCTTGGTTGCGCGAGCGAAAAAAAGGCTCCGCAGATTGAGTTGAGTGCCGCGCAAGATTCGCTCAAAGTTACAGAACCAGCTGCCGCGGCTCCCGTAATGGTTGCGCCACCTACACCAAAAGGTGTACTCGAAGTCGTATCCGGCCGAGTTCAGGTCAAGATCGCTAAGACCGGTGAGATCGCTCCCGTTTTACCAAACGAAGAAATTTTACCGCAGGACACGATCATGACTGGCCCCGGTGGGCGTGCGAAGCTCGTGATGAGCGACAAAAACGAAATCACCATATCGCCTAGCTCGCAAGTCGAAATCGCCCGTTACGAAGCGGGTGAAGACGGCCAACGTCATGTATTGCTAAAATTAATTACAGGCAAAATTCGCGCGAAGGTGAACCAAAAATACGACAGTAAAGACAGTCAA
The DNA here is from genome assembly GCA_043754135.1 of Bdellovibrionales bacterium. Classification (GTDB taxonomy): domain Bacteria; phylum Bdellovibrionota; class Bdellovibrionia; order Bdellovibrionales; family UBA1609; genus RBG-16-40-8. Next base: position 3,369 of record JAYUVI010000402.1, read on the forward strand.
TTTATGATCATAACTCGCGCGGCGGTGTCGGGAGTGCGCGGTACAGATTTCGCGGTTGATTTTGATGACGAAAAAAATCGTGCGCAAGTCGTCACCTTCTCAGGCGATGTTGAGTACGGGCTGCCCGGCCCTGAGAACACTATCGCCAACGCGGTGAATGTTCCGGCAGGAAAAACTTCAGTCGCCACAGCGGGCAAGTTGCCCACGAAACCTGTGCCTATGTCGAGCAAAGAATTAGAAAAGTGGGATAAAGAAACGACTTTAACATCGTCGGTCGCACCTGCTGCACAAGAAGAGTCTCATGCCCTAGCCGCGAAAGATGAACCATCATCACAGTCGCATGCTGCGAGTGAAATGGGTGTGACTGGCGATGTATCTTTGGGATGGTTGCGCAATGGCAATACTCGTTTTGTGAAAAACTATTTACGTAACGATGGGCAAAATCACGACGATGTCATGCGATTATCCAAGGGGCAACACCCTCACGCGATTGTTTTGTCATGCAGTGACAGTCGCGTACCGCCAGAATTGGTTTTCGATCAGAAGCTGGGCGAAATTTTTGTGGTGCGTACAGCCGGCGAGTCCTTAGATGACAATGTGATCGCATCAATCGAATACGCAGTCGTCCATTTGGGCGCGCGCTTGCTGTTAGTGATGGGTCACACTTCATGCGGAGCTGTAAAGGCTGCAGTGAATGCAAAGCCCGGTCAAAGTTCGGGCAGTCCGGCGTTGGATCACTTAGTGTTAGACATTCAGTCACGAATTTATGAGGCGCCTGTGGTGGTATCTTCGGCTGCCACTTCGCATGCGCCGTCATCCCCTGATCTCGCGCAAGAGTCGTGGAAGAACGCACGCGGCATTGTCCACGATTTAAAAACGCGTTCGACGATTCTTCGTGACGCCATTGAAAAAGGCGGTTTAGTGATTCAGTCTGCGCTTTACAATCTGAATAGCGGTGTAGTTCAATTTGATTAGTGATTAGTGATTAGTGATTAGTGATTAGTGATTAGTGATTAGTGATTAGTGATTAGTGATTAGTGATTAGTGATTAGTGATTAGTGA
>JAYUVI010000403.1:0-6796 GCA_043754135.1 Bdellovibrionales bacterium
CATTTATCGAGATTTAGCGGATGAATGGAGCATAATTGACAACTCTAACTCAAAACCAAGATTGGTCATGAGAAAAGATGACTTCGCTCATCTAAGTGATGATGTTCAAAAAAACTTCGCATTGACGTTCAACAAAGGCAAAATATGGCAATCAAAAAATTAAAAGTGAATAAACTTAAAGCTGATAAAAAATTGCAGGCTGCTTTTGATAAATTCCCCAAGGTTGTGAAGGCGAAAGAAAAAGCCGCAAAGGAGCGCCTACGTATTATGAAATTGTTCAAAAGTGCTGAAAAAGACATATTCAAGCGAAGTCGATCGTAAACCATGATCAACCTCTTAATGTTCGATTTAGACGGTACCCTTTTCGATACAGCTCCGGGAATCGCCAATGCCTTCAACACTCTGCTGGTCGAGCGGGGAGAAGCTCCACTCAGCAAAGAATTGATCAGCTCACACATCGGCTTTGGCATTCGCGACTTAATTGAAAAACTTGAGCAAACTATGGCGGTTCGCTTAGGTGATACTGACAAACTCGAAGAAGATTTTCGCCGTCATTACTTACAAAATTTTATCAGCGAATCTTACCTCTACCCGGGGGTTATCGAATTTCTCGAAAGCTGGCCGCACCATTTAGCCATCGTCAGTAATAAAAACGACCACTATGTAAACGAACTCGTTTTACAAACTGAATTGCGCCGCTTTCGTTGGCGAAAAATTATCGGTGGCAACACTTTAGAAGTGAAAAAGCCAGATCCACTCCCCATTCAAACGGTTTTGCGCGAACTCGATTTGCAACCCCATCAGGCTTTGATGATCGGCGATGGTTTGCCTGACATTCAAGCCGCCCAGAATGCAGGTGTAAAATCTATAGCAGTGACCTTTGGTTACACACCTTTAGCAGAGCTGATACAATCGGGCGCACACGCCTCAATCAATCACTACAAGCAGTTAGCGAATGTGATTCAACAATTCTCTGTAAATTGACTACAAGCGGCCCGCACAGATACGCTATAAAAGTTTGGAGGCCCATATGTCTGAATCTATTATTAAAGTCGAAAATCTCGCCGTTGAATTCTCAACTGACGCGGGCCTTATTAAAGCCATCAAAAATATCTCGTTTAATATTCCCAAAGGCAAAACCTTGGGGCTTGTCGGTGAATCAGGCTCTGGCAAAAGTGTGACGTCACTTGCGATCATGCGCTTGCTTGCAACTCCACCCGGCCGTGTGACTTCAGGTAAAATTCATTATCAGGGCCAAGACCTTCTTACTTTATCTGAAGATAAAATGCGCCAAGTGCGCGGTAATAAAATTTCGATGATTTTTCAAGAGCCCATGACGAGTTTGAATCCCGTTTTCACAGTTGGCGACCAAATTGCTGAAACTCTCGAGTTGCATAAGAACATGTCGCACCAGCAATCACGCAAAAAAGTTTTGGAACTGATGGAGCAAGTGGGCATACCCGAGCCCGCCACACGCATTAACGCTTACCCGCACGAGATGAGCGGCGGTCAACGGCAACGGGTGATGATTGCCATGGCCATTGCTTGTGAACCAGACTTACTTATTGCCGATGAACCGACAACAGCACTCGATGTGACCATTCAAAAGCAGATTCTCGATTTGATTGCTTCACTACAAAAAAAATACGGCATGAGCGTGATGTTTATTACGCATGATCTCGGCGTGATTGGCGACATTGCCGACGAAGTGGCAGTGATGTACAAAGGCGAAATCGTTGAGCGCGGCACGAAAGAAGATATTTTTAAAAACCCCAAGCACCCTTACACCAATGGCCTAATGGCTTGTCGACCTACGCTTGAGAAAAGTCCACGCCGCCTGCCTACTGTCAGCGATTTTATGACCGAGGACGGCCGCGAAAAACCTTTTGACCTCAACAGCTTGAAAATCGAAAAAACCGCACGCTCGATTGACCCACAAAAAAATCCGGTCATTTTAGAAATCAAAAATGTAAAAAAATACTTCCCGCTCGAGAAAACATTTTTTGGCGGAGTGAAATCTTGGGTCAAAGCCGTCGACGATGTGAGCTTAAAGGTTCATAAAGGTCGCACCTTGGGCCTTGTCGGAGAATCAGGCTGTGGTAAAACTACATTAGGTCGTACCGTTCTGCGATTACTTGAGCCGACAGCTGGCGAAATGTTTTATAAAGGCGTCGACATTACTAAGATCAATAAAGACGAACTGCGCGCCCTTCGCCGTAAAGTGCAGATTATTTTTCAAGACCCTTATGCTTCCCTGAACCCGCGTATGACCATAGGTTCGGCACTCACTGAGCCACTTGTGATTCACGGTTTATATAAATCTCGCTCGGAACGCGAAGAACGCGCAACACGACTGCTCGAGCGCGTGGGCCTTGAACGTTCAATGCTCAATCGTTACCCTCATGAATTTTCTGGCGGTCAACGTCAGCGTATTTGTATTGCCCGTGCACTGGCCGTGCAGCCTGAGTTTATCGTTTGCGATGAGTCGGTTTCGGCTCTCGATGTGTCGGTGCAAGCACAGATTTTAAATTTGCTGCTTGATCTGCAGGATGAATTTAATTTGTCCTACATTTTTATTTCACACGACTTAGCCGTAGTGAAATACATTTCTGATGAAGTCGCGGTGATGAATAATGGCGTGGTGGTCGAACTAGCCGACGCCGTACAAATCTACAAAAACCCGCGTCACGATTATACTAAAAAGCTGCTGGGCGCGATCCCGAAGGGCGTCCCGCAGATTTACTAATCTCTTAGATTTTTAAAAATTGCGCGCAATTCGTCCGCCAAAGTTTGGCTGAGAAGCGTTGACTTAATCATGTAGCTTTAGCAAGGTTTGTACAGTCTTTTTCACCTTTTCGATATCGAAGGGCTTCGTAATAAAGTCGTGGGCGCCGGCCTGAAAGCCCTTTTTGATTGAGGCGATGTCGTCGAGACCCGAAATAAAAATAAGCGGTACGTTTTTAAGCGAGGCCTGCTCTTTCATGGCTAGAGCGAGCTCAAAACCGTTCAGCCAAGGCAGCCCTACATCGAGCACGACCAAATCAATTACCACGTCGTACAAAACATCGGTGAGCTCCATGCCGTCGCTTGCGAGCAACACGTGATAACCACAGTTTTCAAAAATGCGCTGCAAGGACTTACGCAAAGTCTCGTCATCTTCAATAACAAGCAAAGTTGGCGTGCGCTTTTTTTTCTTTAAACCGTGGAGTTCAGTAATTGAAACCACATTGCCATTCGTGGCTTTAGCTTTGGCGAGTTGCGCGATACGCGCCACTAAATCTTTGGCATTTACCTTGGGTTTCACCTGTTTATCTTGGCAGTGATATTTAATCTTATCAAGTTTACTGATGTTCTTGCTTCTCTAGCCAGCGTTCGCAATCGATGGCCGCCATGCAACCCGTGCCCGCTGCGGTGATCGCCTGACGGTAAACATGATCTTGCACGTCGCCAGCTGCGAAAACGCCGGGGACCGATGTGTACGTTGACCGCGGCTCGGTCAGCAAATAGCCGGTTTCGTTCATAGCCAAAATACCTTTAAAAATATCGGTATTGGGTTTGTGGCCAATGGCGATAAAAACGCCATCCATCGGCATTTCTTTTTTCTCGCCGGTTTTCAAATTTTCAACGCGAATGGCGGTGGCGTTTTTCTCGCCCAGCACTTCATCTAAAGCGGTCTCCCAAATGACTTCAATTTTGGGATTAGCTAAAACACGATCCGCCATAATTTTTGAAGCGCGAAATTCATGACGACGGTGAATCACCCAAACTTTTTTAGCAAAACGTGTAAGAAAGTTAGCTTCTTCCATCGCCGTGTCGCCACCACCAATGACCGCCACATTCATATTTCGAAAAAAAGCACCATCACATGTGGCGCAAGCTGAAACACCATGCCCTAAAAATTTTCTCTCGCTCGGTAATCCCAAATATTTCGCCGAGGCACCCGTCGAAATAATCACCGAATTCGCCAAATATAAATCTTTATCGACCCAGATTTTGAAAGGGCGCGAAGAAAAATCGACCTTCGTGACATTTTTAGAAATAAAGCGGGTACCAAAACGGGCGGCTTGTTTTTTGGTGACATCCATTAGCTCGGGGCCCGTCACTCCCTCAGCAAAACCAGGGTAATTTTCAACATCAGTCGTGGTCATCAGCTGCCCACCGACTTCTTCACCTTCAATCATGAGCGGGTTCAAATTGGCTCGCGCAGAATAAATTGCTGCAGTTAACCCCGCAGGGCCCGAACCAATAATAATCACGTTTTCAATAGTGTTTGCTGTGTTCACAATTCAATCCTTTTATTTTCAAACATGATGACTTCTCAAAGTGCGATACTCTAAATGTCGGGCTGCTTTTTCGACTGTCAATTCGCCACGCATACTAGCTAAAATTGGCTCCATTGCCAAAGCTTGCTTGCCTCTTCACTTGCTGTAGCAATCAGTTTTTCACCAGTTTTAGCTTGCTGCTGACGCGGCCAAGCATTCTGCGGGAGCAGACTCGTATCGATATAACCAGGCTCGTAAAGACGCACATCCAGCCCAGATTTTTCAGCTTGTACCGTGCTCACTAGGCCCCGCAAACCGTGTTTGGCGGCTGCATATGAGCTCGCCAGCGGGTCAGGTTTCTCGCCCGCAATCCCCGAACCCACAATCACGACTTGCTGTAAAGTTTGGCGAATCGCCGGGGTCGACATCAAAAAATGCAAAAGTTTCATAGGGTAAATCAGGTTCAGCTCGAGTGCCCACATATGATCTTTCATTTGTTTCTCTTCAAAGCGCCCGTAAGGCCCACCACCCGCCACATAAAAAACTCTATCGGGAACAAAATCTCTCAGCGCCGCCTGCAACTTCATTTGCCCGGCAATTTGCGTAAAATCGGCCGCGATAAACTGATCGTGATCAACGCGCACACGTTCACGCAAAAAATTCTCTTTGCGCGATGAAAGCAAAAGCTTTGCCGATAAACCTAATTCAGCCTGCAGCAATTGCACCAGCGCCGCGCCCAAACCGCGACTTGCACCTAAAATGGCGAATTTCACAATAAACTCTCTGTCAAAAAATAATTTTGCATCAATCTCATTTATAAATTCGCCCGATTTAAGTAAAGTAGAAACATGCCGAAGATCTCTTTTGTTAAATCGCGACCCAGTTTCGACGTCGAAAGCGGCGCTCTATTGATGCCCACCCTGCTCGCGCAAGGGCTACCAGTCGCCAGTTCATGCCACGGCGAAGGTGTTTGCAGCAAGTGTCGTATCAAAATCGTAACGGGTGCTGAAAACCTAAGTCCTGAAACTGATCTCGAACGCACGTTACGTAAACGTAATCGCGTGGACGACGGCTTACGTATCAGCTGCCAAACGCGCGTGTTGGGCGATGTGACGGCTGATACTGACTATTGGTGATGTAATTATCGACATGATCATCGGTAACTTCGGTAGTCTGGCGTCGCAATCTAACCATGCTTGCGAAACTTAGCCGCTCGCTTTTCAATTTTAAGAAGCTCAGTACTTTTCTCAAACTTGGCGTTGGGATACAAAAAAATCATCGGGTGAACAGCCAGTGCCGCCGCAAAAACTTCAGCATAATGCCGACTCATCTCAATGCGATTATTTTCAATTGCGCTTAAATTATTATCACGAATACCTGTGATCTTTTCTAATTTTTCGAGAGTGAGGCCTTCACGCTTCCTTAGCGCCCTTAACATCTCCCCGGGAGTTGCCCCCTCTGGCACCAACTCATCCAAGACATCTATCATTTTTTTACCCATAAAAAGCTCCTCTATTTTCTATAATCATGACTGGCCGTCACACGTACGACCTGCACCATCGCCCAGCCGAATCTAGTGACCCTTACAAACATTTTTTGTGCGATCAAGAAGTAGGCGATAACCCTGCATCACATTGGCAAAATGCCCGTCCTCGCGGAGCTTAGACATACTTTTATCGTAAATGACGTCGACGCTGGGTTTATGGCCTGAAGCCGCTGTGAGAAAAATCACGGCCGCGCGCTTTTCGCTATCTTGATATTGCAACCAATCCCGCAGGCCCGTTTTCTTCGGTAGTGCCGGTTGATACTTATAGAAATCTCTTTTAAACAAACAGCTGGCTGGGCCGGTTTCACATTTTTCGCCCGCGCACAAAAACTGTTCACGTATGATCGGTACAGGCTGGTCGTCAGGGCCAAAAATCGACTGTACGAGTTCAACTGTTTTTTCTTTTTTATGTAATTTCACATAGCGCACTTCAAGCTCTCGCGCCGACCAGACCTTCATGTAATTATCGTTTTCAACATCGTAACGTATGATCTCAAACTCAGAGAGACGCATCAGTGCCCCATCGCCACCGTCTTCACGGTGACCACACACCAAAATCACTTCTTTCGAATTGATCGGCATGCTGTCAGCGGCGTCGTCGCCCTTCACCGTGCCCATGGTCTCTGGACAAGGGATTTGTAGGCGCCCTTGACCAGAAAGCGCACAACCCGCTCCCACAGCCAGCGAAGTAACGCCCAATAAAATAAAATTACGGTACGAAGATAGAATATTCATGCAGCTTTTTAAATGGCAGATTTTTTACTCCCTGCTCGATGAAAGGTTTCACTTACCAGCCCAGCTAACTTCAGCAATCCCACCTATCAGGCTAACTGAAACCCCAGCCCCGGGCAAGTTGGCATAGGCATTGCCCAGTCCTTCAGAAAAAGGAGAATTTATGATAACGAAATATGGAAAGTTTATGTTTGCAGCGAGCGCCCTCACCATTGCCGGATTAATTGGTTGTGATTCGGCCGGAAGAAACACTAAA
>JAYUVI010000404.1:0-4720 GCA_043754135.1 Bdellovibrionales bacterium
GGGCCCGCATTATATTGAAAACCACCTGCCACTTTTACGCCGTAACCTTTATTTTGACGAAACTGAACGCTGCGTAAGTTAGGGTTGGTGTCTTCAAAGTGAGTGGTGTTTTCGCCCTTCCAAACATAGTCATATTCAAAACTGCCGCGTAATGCCCAGTCATGATTGAGCGGTTGCACCACACCGAAAGTGAGTGGCGCGTACCAATATTCTTGTTCGCGCTGATAACCGCGAGCCACAAAACCAAATTGGTCTCGGGAATCTTCGATTTGGTTATCCAAGTAGCGGTAACCGATACCAATGCGCGCATCAAAACGTGTGTCGTAATCATCGGCGCGAAACTGGCGACCCCAAAAAATATTAGTCGTGGTTATATCGTTTTTTGCTTCGCTGCTCGCTGGTGTGCCGAATTGCGTGCGACCATTGTAATCTGGGTTACCAGTTAAATATTCGCCGCTCACGCCAAAGTAAGTTTGCCAAATAAATGGAGTGGCGATTCGTGCAGTGCCGTTAACTCCGTAGTGCATGCCCGAAATTTTGATGTTGTTGCCGGGCTCTTCGTAAGAGTAGCTCGTGGTAACGAGTTGGGCTTCAAGCGAAAAACTTTTGTACTTGGGTTTTTCAGGGGCGGGCGCTTCAGCCTGTGAAGAACCTTCTGGGCCGACGAGTTCTTCAAGTGCCTCAAGGTCGTCCGCAGCAATGGCGATACGGGCCAGGCTGAAAACCATGATCACGGTAAAAAATTTGATGGTTGTTGTGTGGCGCATATTATTACTCCCTCTGTTATCTTATCTCGCTAGTGTTTTTAATAACTCAGACCATTCATTCACATTCACGATCTGATAAAATTTTGATTTTTTAAAATCTTCTAAACGTGCAGTGAGTTCGGCTTGCGTGCTAGGTAGCCACGCTGAAAAACCTTGCAAGCCTAGCTTGCGCATATCGAGGGTTTCATAGCGTTCACCTAATTGCTTATTGACGACGGTTTCAAGTAAACGACTCTGTGAAACATCGAGCACATCTAACAACTCACGAGTAGCTCGACTAAGATTATTTGAATTTTCAGCGAATTGACGATCGTCGGTGATTGCCGCGCGTATCAGATTTAAGAAAGCGTACAAATCTTTAGCGCCGCCTACTACGCCAGGTGTTTCTTTGAGCGTGCTACGTAAAGCTGGCAGGCGCAAAGGGTCTTCGGCCACGTACTTTTTAATCGCACTGGGGAGTTTTTTTAGCGTCGGCAAAAAATCACCGAGCAAATTACGGCTTGCAATGGTGTTCATGGTGAGGGCTTCTTTACCTTCGGGGGCCATTTTGCTTTGTAACCCGCCAGCTTTGAGGCTGGATTTCAGTAGGCTCGGGAGCATCATCGCCGTTAGGTACACTTCGTTATCGCTGTGGATTTGGCGACCTTTGCCGTTGAAGTTGCCTGAATTAAGTTCGTAAAGAAAGCGCCGATAGGGCAAGCCCAGAAAATTCTGAATTTGTGTCGATCCCACAATGTAATCTGCGTAGTCGGCGATTTCAGTGGCGACTTCAGCCATTTGCATCAAGCAAGCATCGGCTGCATATATGTCGATCTTTTGACCTTCGAGCGTGTCGTTGCCGACGCTTGCGAGCACTCCGCTCAAAGTAGGTATATCGAGATAACCGCCGGTTGCATGATCGAAAAGTAATCCGCCAAAGCCTTGGTGACGCAAACCTGTGCTCCTGTCGTCGGGGGAGGCTGTCCAACCTTGGCCGTGACCCCAAATCACCACCATGTAGTGTTCCGCCGGGTATTCGCGCATACCCCAATCTAAAAATCGCGTGAGGCGTGCTGCGGTTGTGTGCGTGCGCTTTTCTTGGGCCTCGTTTATTAACGTTATGACAGGCGATTCAACATGCGCGGGTGTCCAACGCAGAATTTCTTCTTTGGTAATGTCGTCATTGTAAACTTTTTTAGACTGAAACATATGGTAGCGACGAATGCCCGTGTTGCCGGCGGTGTCAGCTTCAACGACGACATCGGTTTTCAAAGTGGAACCCGCACGACGGTCACCGCTTTGGTAGCCGGCTTCCATCTCATAAAGATCGAGTAGGGCGTAAGGCGAGAGATCGTTTTCGGCTTCCATGTACACGAGCAAGGCCCAATCTTTGTAACACTCGCTTCGTTTTACTTTGGCAGCGTAATTCAAGTACTGGCCATCGCGAGTTGCATTAAAGATATGTTTGTTTTGTGGGATAAGCGCACGCCATTTTTCTTTGCACGCAGTATCAGGGAACCAACTCGGGTGGCCTGCCGACCACCCAGGGACTGAATAGAAAATCGTTAAAATAAATAAAACTAAAAACCTCAACAGAGTCCCTTTCGCAAGGCTCAGATTGAATTATTTTTTTTGCGCTGCTTTAACAAGCCCGTTCACCACGTTGGCGAGTACATCACCTTGGGCAGCTGCGCGTTTTGCAGCGATCTTCCAATCAGGTGGCAATTCACTTTTGCCGTCCCACGAACCTGTTAGAGCCAAATCGTAATCAGATTGAGCCGCGTCTTCTGCACCGGGCGTCCATAAGAAATCGGGGTGCGCGTTGGTGTACCATTCGCCGCCGATAATATCGCCTTTGCGGTCAAGTTCGAGATCGTATTCATAAGTCACTGAAGTTTTAGCATCGTGACGAGAGCTATCGGTGAGAGATTTTGTCGGTTGTGTTTCGACGATGTAAGTGACTTCCATTGAAATTCCCACAATCGATTTTGCATCTGGGTTCTTGCGCTCCTTAGCGAATTTATCGCCACGAAAGCCGTAAGGTTCAGTCGCTTCTTTGAGGGTTTTAACAGGCTGAAGCGTGCGCGGATTAAAATATGAGTATTTATAACTGTAAACGGGTTGGTTCCACACTTCGTAGTCGAAAGTGGCGTCCATCACGAAACTGCGTTTTGATTGACCAATTTGGTTCACGACCACCTTATGCCAAGCGCCTGGGTTTGTATCGAAACAATCTTCATCCTTTACGCGACCATTCGCAGTCGTGCGCGGTTCTTTTTTGTTACAGCGACCACCGATAAAACGGCTGTTCACTCTTGAGGTCGCCCAAAGATAAGATGAAAGAGCTTTTATGTCTGACGGGTAAAAAGTAATTTCAACTTCTTTTTCTTCGCCATTTACATTTACTTTAACTGGTACTGACACTGCATTTTTGGGGCGTGGGACCATGTAAGCAGCAGGGGCCCTGCCGTGGCATATACCCATCCAAGTTTCGACTTTGCCGTTACTGCGTTGGTAGTCTTCACCTTGCGCCCACATTTGTTTTGTCAGCATGCCGCTCGCATCGCCAACGAGTAGGTCATATTTTTCTGAAGGTGAAAGCATATTTGCAGAAACTGGAGAAGAACGACGCGTCTCTAAAAAACTCATAACAGGTTGCGAATCTTTAAAATTCAGAAAGTCGGGGAATTTATCGCTGCTCGGTAATTCAGGGTGAGTGTAACGTGCGCCCAAGATACCTTGGTAAATCGGCCAATAATTGTCTGACCATGGTTGCGTCTTCAATTTGCCTTGTCTGAGTTTAGGAGAATCCATGGCAGCAAGATTCTTCTCGAGGTCGCGACCAAGGTCGACGAGATCTTCCGCACGATCATTATCTTGAATACCGGCACGACCGTTGCCATCTTTTACGCAAACTTCAATGCCAACGGCGGTCGTTTTACAGAAAGTTTGGCGAGTTTTGTCTTTATATTCGACGAATTTTTTGCCGGCAATACTGTCTTGTTTGAAAATCACTTTTGCAGCGTCACCCTCAACGAATTTTTTTACCGGCAGAACTTGCATTTGCAATTTGGGATTAGCTTTAAACTTTTGTAAGCGTTCTTTGAGTTCGCGCGTTTCTTGCGCCTCATCGGCTTGTGCAGAAAGCGCAGTGATAAAAGCCGCGAGAGCCAGTGTAACGGCGATCAAAAAAATATTTTTTTGCATAAGATGGGCGCGACTACGGTCAGACGTGAGCATGTAAGATTCCTTTATTTTAAATTTTGGCTAACAATGTTGGCGTTGGTAAAACACAAGTGATATCGACGCCTTTGCGCGACAAGTCAAATTTACCTCGTGGCAACAGGGTTTTAAAAAAGTTTCATGACTAAGTTTTTCATTGTGAAAATTTCAGTATTCGTCTGGCGACGATTGAATGACCGCGCTCGCTTCGACACAAGAAGCTGACTCTTAGACCTAATTTTTCAGGAAACCGATTAAGTATTTTCTTTCAGATCATTAGGTATTCGCCCTGCGAAGATCGAATGCTAAGAAAACCGATATATCGATCAAATAATCGATATATCAGTTTTTTTATCGATATATCGGTTTTGCAGAAGTTCCCTGTCCCGACTCGCGTGTCATCCCGAAATTAGTGACGTGGCCTACGGTTGGATTGAACCCTTTTAACTACGACCGCTGAAAGTCGTTCGTAAGCCGCGGACTAAAGGCGAGGCCTTCTGCGTGCGCGTCAATAGATCCGCTGAGAAAATATAAGAAATGCCCGCATGAGCGAAAAAACTCTCCGTTCATCCAGTGAAATCTAAAAAATTGCATCAAGGTGAAACAAAAATTGCCCGGACCCTCTCATGCTCACCCATCAAGACACCGATGAAAACCTTAAGGAACTCCACCCGCAACAAGAGGGTTTTATGTACTTACAAGGTAATCTCCAAGTCGTTTTTGATGCACTTTATGAAATGGGAGTCATTGAA
>JAYUVI010000405.1:0-2611 GCA_043754135.1 Bdellovibrionales bacterium
GACCACAGCTAGAGCGAATTTAAGAGGAGTGGAAGAAGACGATTCAAGCGACATTAATATCGAGGATTTCATTTCTCTCGAAGAGGCTTTACTAGAAGACGAAGATGAGTTGATTCTTGATCTCACACAGGATGAAGAGAGTACCGGCCTAATTATGTTGCCCAAAATTTTAAAAAATGATTTTGAGGGTGTTGATAAAAATTATGCTCGGTTTGTTGATAAACAGTTATCGTTCGTAACTGTCACTAAGTCGACGTTTCGTTATGCCGATTTTGAGATGGTGAATATGGTCGGCTGTTGCGTTAGCTCGGCGGATTTCCATGGAGCCAAAATGCGTTTTGTCGATTGCGAGTTTTCAGAAATGCATAAAGCGGATTTTAGTGCAGCCGATTTGCTCGGTGCCAACTTTCAGGGGTCAGTGATGCATGCATGTGATTTCAACTGGGCCAATTTAAAAGGTGCAAATTTCACGGATTGCCAAATTTCAGAATGTAAATTTGAAGGTGCCGTTTATGACGAAGAGACGGTTTTGCCGTTCAGCAAAAAAAGAGCCAATGATTTGGGCATGATACTCAGTTTGACGATTACAAAACACGCGAGCTAGGTGTATACGAGGTCCTCTTTGGGGGGATTCTATATATGCTACGTCTTTTATTCGCGCTTTTAGCGTTGTTGGGTGTCGTTTTATCTGGGCTCTCTGCAGCTCATGCTTATGAAAATGTAGCTGTCAAAAATGACCGGCTGGTACTTGATGGGGTTCCGCAGCCGGTGCTCTTTGGCGCCGAACTGCAGTACTTCCGCCTGCGCGGTGGTTACGGGCGAAATGTACCAATGGGTAAAGTGCAGGCCACTTGGCTGCGGGCGCTGACAGAAATGCGCATCGCCGGTATGAACGCCATTAGTTTTTATATCCCATGGGACTTTCATGAGTACGCTGAAGGGCGCTTTGATTTTACCGGTACGGTTGATGAAGATGGTGACGGTCGGCCCGATTACCCGTCTCGCAATGTCGTGGGTTTTTTGCAGTTAGCGCAAAAGATGGGCTTCGATAAAATTATGGTGCGCCCGGGCCCTTACATAAATGCCGAGTGGGGCTTCTTAGGTTTTGGCGCGATACCTTTTTGGTTTCATGAAAAATACCCAGATTCACACATGCGCGATGCGAACGGCTTGCGCACGAAATTGTACGATTATCACAACCCCGACCTGTTACGACACACGCAGATTTGGTTCAGCACAGTTTACAGCCAGGTTTTAAAACCTTACATCGGCGGCAAAGGGCCTATCGCCTTTTTGCAAATCGACAACGAAACAAATTTTATGTGGCAGTCGATTTTTAACCACGATTACGGCGTGCCCGCTAAAAATCGCTATCGCGAGTTTTTGCAGTCTGAGTACAATGGTAAGCTTGAGCTTCTAAATGCAAATCATGAGCGTAGCTGGAGCAGCTGGCCACAAGTCGAACCCGCCACACAGCCCGGTTTAAACGTCGCTGAAGATCAAGATTGGTATCGCTTTCAAGATTGGAGCATTTTCACTTACCTGCAAAAAATACGGCGTATGTGGGAGGCCCTCGGGGTCAAAGAACCACAGGTGATTTTCAGTCTAGCGGAAAGTTACAATGCTATGGCTCATGGCCTCTTGCCCAATTTTGAGTATCGCAATGCTCCTGGGCAAACGGGTTTGCTCACCGTGAATCTGTACCCCAAAACTTGGGAGAGTCAGACACTTTTTAACGTCCCGTTTAAATCTGATCTCGATGTGAAATCGGCAGTGACTTCGAATGCTCGCTATTGGGGCGGGCAAAAACAAGAGTGGGTGCTCGGACCTGAAGTTCACTCCGGCTGGTGGCGCGGTATTCACGTTTCGCCCGAGGCGCGGCGACAAACCTACTTAAGTGTTTTGGCCCACGGTATGAAGGCGATTTTTATTTATTATTTTAACGAGGGCTACAACTGGCAAGTGCATTGGGCGAAAGAGCAACTACAACCTTTGTTCGATGAATTAGTGCGCGAAAACCCCGCTTATCAAGTACCTCCGCCGCAGTTGCCATGGGAGTTTTGGTCAGAGTTGCAAAAGCGCAGCGATAAAAAAATTATCGTGGGTCTTGATGTGAAGCGAACCATGACTGAAACCGCTCAAGAAGCTGAAGATCTCTATTTCGATGCGCCACTTGATGGCGAAGGTCGCCCACGCCAGCATTTTTCTCTATTGAAAGAATTCGGCAATAAAATTTTAGCGGCAGACCACAATCAGTTCCTTGTGGGCTCGCGCGAGGCCCTCGATGACATCGCGATTTTAAAAGATGTGCGCTCCCATGTGCCGAGCCGTGCCTCGAAAGTTGACCCTTTACAAATGAACGCCGAGTGGAGTGCAAGTCTTCTCGCGGCTTTGTTTCATATCGGTTATAACCCCGACGTTTTAGTTTGGGGTCTTTCGTCGCCTGATTTTTCTCGATATAAAGTGATCGTGCGACAAGACGCTGACGAAACCGGCTTTGAAATGGCGCGTGGCTTGCAAAGTTATATTGAAGGTGGCGGGCGGGTGATCAATCTTTTGAGCGACTCGCTCATGCGTAAGCTAGGTCTTTCTTCTAAAAGTAAAGCTTGCC
>JAYUVI010000406.1:0-3272 GCA_043754135.1 Bdellovibrionales bacterium
CTCTCACCACTGAACAAATTAAAGTACGGCGCGGGGCCATAGATGTGCAAGCAGCGACGTTAGGTCCGATTGGCGCTGAAGCGACTGGGGTTGCGACACTTTCTGCCTTGGCATGGATGTTTGGTGGTTCAGTTTGGGAATCTATTAAAGGTGTTTTAGGTTTCGCCGGTGATCTGACAAACTCGCCCATAGAGATTAAGACTCGTGAAGCCTTACCCCATGCTGCTAAAGCTGTAGCTGACGGCTCGCAAACAGCGGCGCAACAAGCCGGCGAAGTTTTGGGTCCGTCTGCAACCACCGCGGTCGGCCGCGTTTTACAGGGCGTTACTCATTTTGTAAGCGACCTACAAGCGAGTTGGGGACGTATTTATCATCAGCAAATTTTAGGTGATGTTCAGACCGCCGGCGATAAAATCTCAGGCGTATTGAGTAGAGGTGCTGACGGTGTTGTGAATGGTTTTCATTTTCTTACTTATCAAGGTGGTGTCGCGATCGGAGCAGCGGGGGATGTCGCTTCACACGGTCTTTCAAAATTGTTCTACGGTCTAGGAGTAGCGGGCTCGACAGTATTAAAAGCGGCCGCGGTTGTCGGTGCCTCAGGTCATGCCGCTGGTGGGGCTGTTTCATCTGCGTGGGCTGACATTAAACAGAATGCTATCGATCCGGTGCTAAATGCCCTTCATTTTGAGAAAGCCCAAACGGCATGGGATGCCGGCGCCGGGATTTTTCGCAATGTTTGGGGTTACGTAGAATCACCGATCATCACAGGCTGGCAGTACGTTACTCATACCGGTTACATACATGTTCTACCGTACTTAGCAGAATATGGTTTACCAGCGTGGGGCGCCTATGTGTTAGCGAAAATCCCCGTACATGTTTTGAATCGTTCATCTGGCTTGTATTTCGACCGCTTGAAACAAAATCTATTAGACCAGCGAAAACTCAATTTGGAGTTCAGCAATTGGGAGCAAGGCAATCAATCGCCGGCCGACCTTGCGGAACTAGTTAAAATTCAGACCGAATTGCTCTTTTTTATCGAAGACTCATTCGCTACCGATAAAGATCGCGCCAAGGCCCGCATACTTTACGCGCAGCTTTTTCAACCTGATGGCCTCAGCAAATCATTTTTTACCTCAAGTGATTTTGGCAAAGATCGTGAATTTGCCGAGTACTTGAGATCGATGCGTGTGAAATTAAAGCAAGAAGCTAAAGAAGTGTATTACGAAATCATAAGATCAGACACACTCATGAAAGAAGTCAAAAAATCAATGAGCTATTTAGATCGCTTGATGAGTCGTTTTGAAAAGCGATCCACAGAGAAATTGCCCGAAGACAAACGCCGCGAGAGGATGATGGAGAACGATGGCCTAACTTCTATCCAGCAAACTCGTTTGTGGGATCGTGTCTGGCAAGAGACAGTTCGACAACACTACTTTGCTCAGCTCGTTTTGAAAGGTGAATTACCAGATGAGTTTAAAATTGGTGATGCCAAAGACACTCTGATGGGTGAGGCGCTGAGCCTACGAGTACCTAATTTACAAAGCAAAAACCAGGCGTTTCATCGCATGTTCTATCGCATATTATCATGGCCGGCATTTTTCAATGCCAATTATAATGTGCACTATGCGATAACCCAAATCGATCGCGTTTTAGCTAAGCCCGAATTAAAAGAGGATGAAAGACAAAAACTTGTTGAATCACTTTTAAGTATCAACGGACTACATCACTTAAGTCTTGATACGGGTCGCTACTATCTAGAAGTCGTAGGTCGGCATATACCAGAATACCAGTCTGTCAGTGAAAAAAATATCGAGCAGTTGTCCGCTGATAAAAGCATACCAAGTCATTTGTATTTGCTGAGACTTCTTCAGCTAGCTGCAGCTCGACCAGCAAATGCTAGTGAAGCCACAAAAACTTATCTCACGCTTGTCGAAGGGCATCGCCCACGTGAAGCGATTGTGTATCTCACTCGACATTTTAATTTACTCGCCCAGGCGCCGAGTGACGCAATTGCACGAAGTGTCGAGGCTATGGTGAGCGAATTCAAACCTGAGCACGCGCCGTTTTTCGTGCGGAGCTGGTTAACTCACCGATTATTAGCTAAAGCCTTATTCACTAGTAATAAAGAAATGCGTATGGCGACGTACAATGCTTTGGATTCAGCTAATGGCCAGCCGATCATTATGTATACTCCACTCAACTTTTTTCTTCGTCGTATTGTCGGGGCATTTGTTCGTTATGAAGGTAATTTTCAAAACCTGCTCAATCACTTTGATATTTTAGCGAAATACGGGGTCGATCACTCAGAAATAAGCGACATCTTCTACGAGAAGATCAGTAAAAAACCTGACTTCATTCAATCTATGGAAGACCTTTTGCGCGTTCTCGACTCGCCACACCTTTTCAAAGGCATTGGCGGTAGCTCGGCCGGGGGGCTAACCTCTTGGGAGCGAAAAGTATTTGAAAAATATGTGGAGCTCGGGAAAAAATATCAATCCTTCACCTACGACCCACTTCGTTCCGAGCAAATTCAGTCTGTATTACTCTCACGTTTTTATCAATTTAATGACAAACCTGATATTGAACAGCAGTTACGTTTCTGGCAGCTGCTCGCGAGTCGCGGTACGACCGGCCTTTCAGATGAGTTCTTCGAAAAACTTTTTAAGCGGCTTCAAACGCCTGAACAGAAGGATTACTGGTCTCGCGTGGCCGTCGAGCAGGGCTTGATTTGGGATATCACTATTCGTAGTGAGCTCTTTCAAAATCTCGTAAAGGACGAATACACTCCAGAAAAATTAACCACTGAGAGTGAAGCGCTCGTTGAAGAGTATAAAGAGAATGTCAGAAAATTAGTAGAGGGCCAAATGACTCGAGAAGCCTTTGAAGGTTTTCTTAAAGATCGCCTTATGGTTGAGAGCAAAGGGCAAGTCGGTAACGACATACGCCAATGGTTCGCCGAACAACAAAAGTATTTTTTATCACTACCACCCAAGACAGAAAGAGCACCTACCAAGAAAAACAAATCTCGTAAGCCGAAAGGGCAAATGAGTGGTACTACATCAGCATTGCGTAAAGCTCAACGCGCGAAAATTAGTGAATACCTCGATAGCCGCATAGGGTTTGTTCGTGAAGCGGCAGCTCTGAAAGTGATTGAAAATAGTCGGCGGTATTTGATTGATCGTTTTCCTGAAGGCGGTGAGGGATTGATACAACTGCTCGATTGGATGAGCAATAAATATGTAACGAATCAAACTCAGGCTTATTTTGTTCGC
>JAYUVI010000407.1:0-4160 GCA_043754135.1 Bdellovibrionales bacterium
CAAGTCGAGCGAAACTGAAGTTATATTACCCGATGGTCAAATTTTTTTACGACGAACATTGCCCCACACCACAGTCGCAAACCGTCGTGATGGCATTGTCGTTATTTTTATCGACGTAACGAACTTGCGCAGCAAAGAGGCGCGTTTTTTTAATTTTGCCAATTATGTCCCCGTTATGACATGGACAACCAAAGCCAACGGTGATGTCGAATTTTTTAACTCACGCTGGTACGAATACACCGGCCAGCGACCCGATGTCGCCGAAGGTTGGGGCTGGCGAGCCGTCTTACACCCCGATGATGCGAAACCCAGCCTACGAATTTGGCAACACTCAATCGACACCGGCGAAGATTATTACGTTGAGTATCGCTTGCGCCGCCATGATGGCGTTTATCGCTGGCACTCGGGTTCGGGCATCCCGGTGAGAAATGATGAAGGTCAAATATTGAATTGGTTCGGCACATGCGTTGACATCCACGATCGAAAAGAAAAAGTCGAAATTTTGCGACAGAGTGAAGCGCATTTTCGCTCGCTAGTTGATAACTCGCCAGCCGTGATGTGGATGACCGACAAAAACGCCAAGTGCACTTACCTCAGCCGGCAATGGTACGAGATGACCGGCCGAACGCCACAGCAAGATTTGGGAAATGCCTGGATTGAAAATGTTCACCCAGATGACCGCGAAGCGGCAGAAAAGGCTTTTACAGTTTCAGAATCAAAGGGGCCCATTAGCGTACGTTATCGTGTGCGACACAAAAACAAACATTATCGTTGGGTCGTTGATTCTGGCTTACCCTTGACCGACGAAGATGGAAAATTCTGTGGTTACATTGGCACAGTCGTTGATATTCACGATCAAGTGGCCTCAGAAAAAAAGTTAAATGAGGTCAAAGATCGCTTCGATCGCTCAGTCACCGCCACAGAACTAGGAGTGTGGCACTGCGATCTGCCTTTAAATGTTATAAACTGGAATAAAGAAGTTAAAAAGCATTTGCTCATAGCGCCTGACGATCAGCTAACAATGGACAAATTCTATGAGCATGTTCACGAAATGGACCGAGTGCGTATTCAACTGGCCGTCGAGAATTCGGTTGGGCACGGTGCACCTTACGATGTGACTTATCGAACCATCGACCCCGCTGATCGGTCGAAAATGCAATGGGTGCGCGCGATTGGCTGGACCGATTGTGATGAAACCGGTCACCCTACCCGCTTCGATGGCATCACTATCGATGTTACAAATGAATACCGGCGACAAGAAGAGTTGCGTCTCGCCAAAGAAGAGGCAGAAAAAGCCCGACAAATTGCGCAAAATGCGAATATTTCTAAGACACGATTTTTAGCAAATATGTCTCACGAAATTCGCACGCCACTTTCGGCCATCGTTGGGTTTGGTGAACTTCTACAAAGTCACCTTTCTGAAAATAGCGAAGCCAACACTTTTATTGAACGGATTACCCGAAACGCTGTCCACCTTAATCATTTGGTAGATGAGTTACTTGATCTTTCAAAAATTGAAGCCGAAAAGTTAGAAATCGATCTGCTTAGTGTTGAGCTCGATACACTTCTCGAAAGTATATTTTCAAATTTGATTTTAAGAGCGCAAGAAAAAGGTCTCGCGCTGAAATATTTTTGGTCATCGCCGAAACCGTTGCGAATTATTACCGACCCGATAAGATTTTCCCAAATTTTAACTAATATTATCGGCAACGCCGTAAAGTTCACTGAAAAAGGTTCTATTGACGTCGAATTTCACCTTAAAAATAATCGTCTAGTCATTCGCGTGAAAGATTCTGGGATTGGTTTAAGTGCTGATCATGTCGGTCGCATATTTGAACCTTTTATGCAGGCCGATTCTTCGGTCACTAGAAAGTATGGCGGTACTGGATTAGGCCTTTCGCTTTCGAAAAAATTAACTCAGTTGCTCGGCGGCAACCTTTTTTTGGAAAACAGCGTGCCGGGCCAAGGGAGCATCTTTCGTATCGAAATTAAAGCTCAAACAGACAACCAGGTCGTCAAACTAACCGAGAACTTAACCCGCACCGAGAAACCAGATGCTTTGTTATTAAAAGGTAAACGCATTCTTGTTGTCGACGATGCCCCTGATAATCGCATTCTCGTCAATTTATTTTTGAAACAAACCGGCGCAGAAACTGTCGACGCGACAAATGGTCTTGAAGCCGTACAGCTTGCCGAAAAGAGTGCTTTTGATGTGGTGTTAATGGACATCCAAATGCCGGTTATGGATGGCTACAAAGCTCTTAGCCGACTCAAAGAGATCGGGTACCAAGCCCCCGTTATCGCCCTTACCGCGCACGCGTTTAAAGAAGAGCGCGAGCGTTGCTTAGCCGCCGGCTTTTCAACTTTTCTAAGCAAGCCAATTAATAGAAACCAATTAATAGAAACGCTTGAGTCACAGTTGCGAATTAAATCATGAGCACTTGCCCCACCCCCCAAATTTGTCGTACCATTTTTAACTGAAATTCAAGCCCAGAATTAAGTCGACAACTGCGAGGTGCTCATGTCCCAAAATATCCAAGTTAAAAACCCCTATTCTCAAGAAACTGTTGGTGAATATAAAGCCGATACTTTTGAAAGCGCCAAAACGAAATTTAAAGTTTTGCAGGCTTCGCAATTAAAATGGAAAATTCTTACTGTTCAACAGCGAGTCGATGCTGTTAAGGCTGCGCTCAACTATTTTACGCAGAATAAGCAAACTATCGCCAATGACATTAGTCAACAGATGGGGCGCCCTATTTCGCAGTCGCCGGGTGAAATTGGTGGCCTTCTCGATCGCGCCAATTATCTTTGCGATATTGCTGTCGAGACCTTATCAACGAAATCTCTGCCCGAGAAACCTGGTTTTGAACGCGCCATCGCACGTGAACCGCTCGGCGTGATTTTTGTTATTTCGGCTTGGAACTACCCCCTGCTCGTCACCGTCAACTCGGTGATACCTGCGCTACTAGCCGGCAACACAGTTTTGCTCAAGCACTCTAGTCAAACACCGGCGGCTGGAAAGCATTTTGAAAAAGCATTTCAGAGCATGGCGGGTGTAAGCGGCTTGCTACAACAAATTGTGGTCGATCACAAAACCACTGGGCAGATTATTGAAGACCTCGATGTTCAGCACGTTGTGTTCACCGGCTCGGTGACGGGGGGTCGTCAAATTTTGCAACACACTTCAAAAAAATTCATGCAGCCGCAATTAGAACTCGGCGGCAAAGATGCCGCTTATGTGGCTGAAGACGCTGATATC
Organism: Bdellovibrionales bacterium; assembly: GCA_043754135.1. Lineage (GTDB taxonomy): Bacteria > Bdellovibrionota > Bdellovibrionia > Bdellovibrionales > UBA1609 > RBG-16-40-8. The sequence goes on from JAYUVI010000407.1 coordinate 3,260, forward strand.
GACGCCGCCGCAGCAACCGTTGTCGATGGGGCGATGTTCAACTCAGGGCAATCTTGTTGCGGCATTGAACGCGCCTATGTACATAAAACCGTATACGACCAATTTATAAAACGCTGTTTACAGGTGATTGCCGAGTATAAATTGGGCGACCCGATGGCGCCCGACACTAACATGGGCCCGCTTGTCACCGAAGGGGCGGCTCGCTATGCCGACACTCAGGTGCAAGAGGCCATTCAACAGGGTGCAAAAATTCTAGCCGGGGGCCATGTTAAAAAAATCAGCGCCGGATTTTTTTATGAGCCCACTTTAGTAGGCGACGTAAAACAAAATATGGCGCTTATGCAAGAAGAAAACTTTGCTCCCATTTTGCCCGTTATGCCGGTGAATTCTCTTGAAGAGGCCGTGCATTTTGTGAATGACAGCAAATATGGTTTAACCTCGGCGATCTTTACTAAAGATATACAAAAAGCGAAAGCCTTTGCCGAGGGGGCGAACACCGGCACCGTTTTTATGAACCGTTGTGATTATCTAGACCCGTCACTCCCCTGGACGGGAGTGAAAGATTCGGGTTGCGGCTCGGCCCTTTCGCATTTGGGATTTTTATCGGTGACACGCGCGAAAGCTTTGCACTTTAAGAAAGGCTAATTGTGAAAAAAATGAAAAAACTAAAGATGGCGACGACACACCCTTTAAAAGAAAAAATCGCGCGCTATCGTGCAGACGGCATTAATAAAGTGAAAATTGCTGTCACCGATATTGACGGCATTATGCGAGGCAAATACCTCTCGCTTGAAAAGTTTGAAAGCCTAGTGCCAAGCACCGGCGGGTTTTGTGATTGTATTTTCGGCTGGGACGCGGCTGATGTACTCTACGACAACGCTCAATTCACCGGGTGGCACAC
>JAYUVI010000408.1:0-4027 GCA_043754135.1 Bdellovibrionales bacterium
TTGAAGGCCAAACGGGTGACGTGGTGGCCACCTTGTCGGAAGTGTTGAGCGAAGAACTTGTCATAGATTATCTATCAGCATCTGGTTCAGGTGCTCAAGCTTCAACAGACGGTGTCGATTACACCGCGCTAAATGGCCAGCTCACTCTAGCTGCAGGTGCGACGACGGCCACTTTAACCATTACGACAATCGACGATCCCAATTATGAAGGCGATGAAACTTTTAGCTTGGTTTTCAACGTGCCGAATACAGTCAGTCTAAGTCTAACAAATAAGATAGTCACAATTCAGGACGACGAATTACCCACTATTCAATTCGCGGCTGCGACGGCGAGTGTGGCTGAAAACGTAGCGGCGAATCGAATCGTTCTTAATGTAAATCTCGAAGGCGCGTTGGCTACTGCTGTGACGGTGCAATACGTAACCGCCAACGGCACAGCAACAAGTGGTAGTGATTACACAGCGAGAAGCGGGACTTTAACAATTGCGGCCGGTGCAATAGTCGGCGCGGTCACCATACCTATAACTGATGACTCAGTTTACGAAGGCAACGAAGATTTTACTGTCACACTGAGCTCACCCAGCGCCAATGCTATACTCGGCGCAAACACAGTGAATACGGTTACGATTACGGACAACGAAACTGCGCCGGTAGTTCAAATGGCGGCGACGACTGGCATTAGCAACGAAAACTCAACACCGGGTAGTATTGTGGTGTCGATGTCAGGCGTGTCTGCGAACGATGTCACGGCCACTTACACAGTGGCCGCTGTAACAGCCACCGGGGGCGGCACCGATTACACATTAGCTAATGGCACAGTCACGATTGCGGCGGGGCAAACGACAGCGACCATCGCGCCGGTTATGGTTGATGATGCCCTAACTGAAGGCGCTGAAACATTCACCGTAACATTAACAGGTGTGGGTGCGGGCGCCACCTTAGGTGCAACCGTTCTTCACACACATACCATTGCTGATGACGAAAGCACGACATTTAATATCACCGGTGTCACTGGCACTGGTGATACAACGGTTGATGCTTTTTTGGGCGGCACAACCGTTTTGCCGACAATCAATTGGCAAGCGCGTTTTGCAGCTACCACATACGATGTCACCGTTTACGAAAGTAATGGCACGACGGTGAAGTGCGCTTTACAAAATACGGCGGCCACTTCATATAATTTTTCAGCCTGCTCTTTAACTAGCGGTTCAACCTATAAAGCCACAGTGGTTGCAAAAAATGGTGCGGCATCACTGGGCGCGGCAGCTAACGCGCCTTTTTCATTCACCGTAAATAGCGCGCCGACAGTGATTGAAGACGGTCCTTGGTATGTTTTAAGCGGTGGTACGATCGACATTCAGGCGCAGTGGGCGATAGCTCCCGCTGTTGGTGTTGCCACAGATGCTGACGCCGACGCTTTAACATTTTCAGCAGTGGGTACTCCGGCAGGTGGCGTGGGTGGCACGACCAATAACTCCACATATATTACCTACGCGGCCAATACACACTTGGGTCAAGATACTTTTACTTTTACTGTAGCTGACGCAAATGGTGCGACAGTTTCAGGTACCATAACTGTATATGTAGTGAATGCGTTCACCTGGACTGGCGCTGCAGCCGACAATGACTGGGCCACAAACGGCAACTGGTGTGGAGCAGTGAACGCCACAAAAACAGCTTGCACAAATGCTGGTGTCGAGCCGAGCTCTTCGGTCACGGCTTCGCATTTGGCTTTATTTATGGGCGGTGTTTGTACCGGTGCCAATTGCAATGTCACAGCGAATGCCAACGCCGACTACATCATGTACGGCTTGAAGCTTGATAGCACTTACTTGTACACGGTCACACAAGTTGCAACAAAAGCGATAACCATTGGGGTTGGTGGATACAGGCAGTTGAACGGCACTTTGACTGGTGCGAATGCCGATATCACGACTGCATTTTTTGCGCTTACGGCTGGTGTTTTTACTAGCACGTCGGCCAATTTAAATATTAGCTATTTGAGTTCAGGTTCGGCCACTGTCGGTTTTGTTATGACGGGTGGGACGTTTAATCACTCAAACGGCAATGTGGCGTTTAATGGCAGTTCGAATGCGTGTAATGGTGGTTGCACAACCCCGAGTGCCATGCTCGACGTCGCCAGTAACGTTGGTTTTTATAATTTTGAAATTAATATGCAAGATAGCTCAGCGGCCGGTGGTTACGATGCTGTCGGTTTGGCATTGGGTAGCGGCGACACCATTACGGTGAACAACAATTTAACAATTAACGATGGTAAAATTAATTCGGGCACACTTAACCTTAAAGGCAATTTGATTTTAAACTGTGCCGATGGTGTGGCCGGTGACCGTTGCGCAGGCGGCGGTGGCAGTACAGTCGTCATTATGAATAAGGCGGGAGCGCAGACTTACGCGACACAAACCGGCGCACGTGGCCCAAGTTTATATATCAATAATGGTAGCACGGTCACACAAGCGAGCGGCACAGAGTTGCGCATATCTGATTTTAAGTTATTCGCAGGTAGCAGTTTCACCGCACCAACAGGTGATATGCGAGTGGGCGCTCACGTTCTGCAAACACTGACGAGCAATACAAACGGATTTGTCGTTGAATCGGGTGCGACATTTACTCATTCAAGTGGCACGCTTATTTTTGACGGTGTCGTGAGCAACGCGACCGATACGGTTTCGCCGACTTACATTGATGTGGCGACTTCATTAGATGTTTATAATTTAAAATTTCAACTCGACAATTTGCAAGCGACTTTAGCAGCCGCAATTGAAATGGCCGCTGGCGATAAGCTGGTGGTTAAAAATGATTTAACTTTAGACAGCGGCAACCTGTCAGCTAACGTGAAGTTAGATGTCGAAGGCGCCGTCGCTTTGAATTGTAGCGATGCCGCGAATAAATACTGTGCCTTAGGTTTGGGTTCATCGCTGAATTTTGTGGCGGGTAGTGCACAAACTGTGACCCAAGCGGCGGGCGCAAAAGTGCCGTTTGCTCTCGTTACTGTGAACAAAACAGGTGGCAAAGTTTCGCAGTCGTCGGCGATCGATATGTCGATCAGCACTCAGGATTTGACAATTGTAAATGGTGAATGGGACATGAACGCGTTGGCGCTCACCGTACACGACGGTGCCGATAACGACTCGAATGTTCTCACAATTGGCGACGGCGCAGGGGCTGCATCTAGCGCGATTTTACGTCAAGGTTGCGCGACACTTTCGACTGAGCTCACGACGACAAACGTGACTGATGGTGTATTGATCGGTGGCGCGGGTAATCCTAATATCACGATTGCCGATGTGACCGTGGCCGAGGGCAACGCCGGCAACACAGCAATGAACTTCGTTGTGACGTTTGATCTTGCAAGATGCACAGATTCGACGATCACTTTTGCAACTTCGAATGGCACTGCAGTGGCGGCGAGCGATTATACAGCGGCCAGTGGCACATTCACCATGGCTGCGGGCGCATTGACTGGCACAATTGCAGTGGATGCGACTGGTGACACGACTGCAGAGGGTAACGAAACTTTTGTTGTGACTTTGTCGGCGCCTTCAGCGGGTACTCTGACTGATGCGACTGCTACGGGTACGATTACGAACGACGATGTCACTGGCAATATTTGGACAGGTGCTACTGATAGTAGTTGGGATACAAATTCAAACTGGGCTGACGGTACCAAACCCACTGCTGGTGAAATCGCTAATTTTTTACCAGGAGCATGTACTGGTGCGGCTTGCAATGTAACTCTCGATGTTTCGCAGTCAGTTGCTGGTGTTTTAATTGGTGCAGGCTACACCGGCACAATTACCCAAGCCACAGGGCAAACATTAACTGTTGGCACCAGCCACTATATACAAGACGGTGGTACATTTGTAGGTAGCAATACTGCAGCTGATTCTATAACTGTCACGGGTCGCTTCACTTTAACGGGGGGCACGTTCACTTCAACGCGTGATGTGCTCAGTATACAAAATAACTTTACGATTTCAGGCGGCACATTCACTCATAACAGTGGTAC
>JAYUVI010000409.1:0-4445 GCA_043754135.1 Bdellovibrionales bacterium
GAAAACCATGTCGTTGATAGTCAGGTTCATCAGCGCTCCTGCCAAAATATGAAACGGCGAGATAAGACTGGCACGAAACTCATCGAGATGTGAAATGTGTAACTCAGTGTCGACTTCGACTGTACCCAGGCCCTCCCGCTGCCCAAGAAAGTGGAGGGGTGACACATACGTCGAACTCATCATCGAACGCACTTTTGATTGAAAAATCAAATCATCCAGCGGTTTTGTAACGTAGTCGTCGGCGCCCAATTCGAAAATGCGATTGAGCCCGTCTTCGGTTTTATTGCTTGTCACAACTAAAATCGGCAATTGCTTATTTTTGGCACGCACGGCGTGCAAAACCTCTTCGCCCGAACCGTCGACTAGAGTGAGATCTAAAATCATAAGCTCTGGCGCGCGTTGTTCAAAGAGCATAATGGCTTCAACAACTTTCGCACAGGTTTTGATTTCAACATGCGGTAACTCGACCAAGATCAAATTTTTCATGATGTAGACTTGGTCAGGCGCATCGTCAACCATGAGAATAAGTGGTCTCAAAAAGTCCGCCCCAATTTGTTGCGTCTCACCCAAAGTCGAATGTTTTTAAAATCAGGCTCTGACCACCCGCTGGCTTGGCAGAAATTACGAATGGGGTAAGGGCTTCGTTGATTAGCTTCACGCTCATTATTTAAAAATGTCAGTTTCTTTAGGGCGCCCACTTGCAGTTCGTCAAAAAGCGAAGTTCGCGGCGATGGGAACGAAATAGGCTTGCGATTCATAATGTGACTTGAAATACACAATCCGGTTTCGCTCAAAGCTGAAATTCGTGCCGTGAAAGTAGCCTTCACCGGCAACGGTGTCTCGGACGTCTTAATGGCATAAGGTGTTTCTATTTGTAAGCGCGCTTGTATGGCCACGATTTTTTTTGAAAGTGTGGTGTGCCCCGCCGGCTTCACTATATAGTCGTCGACACCAATGCGCGCTGATTTTTTTATAGTTTCAACATCGCCAGCGCCGGTGAGCATGATGGCCGGAACATTCGCGTAAGGACCACTTCTCACTTTTTCAAGCCAGTCGAGGCCGTTGTCATCGGGGCCTAAATTGACATCGACAATCATCACGTGGGGTAAATGCGTTTCTAGTTTTTCAGTGGCCTCTTTGGTATTCACGGCACTCACGCATTCAAAATCGCGACGCTCAAGCATGGCTTTAAGCGAGGCCGTAGCCTCAAGCTGATCGTCCACGATAAGAATACAAAACTTGCTTATTGCCACTTAACCACGCCGCCTTCGAAAAAAATGGGTCTCCAGTTTGTGCATTAAAATGTTTATTTAGATCGGCATAAACCCGTTAGTTTTTAAGTCGATTGACCAGCTCTTAGACAGACGTCTAGGCGAAAATTGTCCAAGCCCTAAAATGTCACTTTAAGCTGTTGATATTGTTAGGGTTTATTTGGCACATACCATGAAGTATATGAGGTTAACAAGCTCACCAACTAAGGTCGGGCTTAAGGAGAATGTGATGAAAAAACGAGCTATTTTATGGGGTGCTGGGTTCGCATTTATCGCTCACTTAACTTTGGCGTTCAATCAGACTGCGTCTGCAGAGAATAAATTTAACAAAAACTCAAAGGTTGTGAGTTATAAGATTGCAGATGGCTACGGCGAATATGTTGGTCACGGCCCCACTCGCACAGCCGCAAGCTCTGAGGCGCGCACGCAGTGTGTGATGAAAAAAGTCGAAGCTTATGAAAAAAGTCGCGGGCAAACTCCCGACGAAGACACTGTTGATTTGTACTTTGATGCTTGTATCAACCGTTAATTTTTAGGTGAGAATGTCGTCAGAAATTCGCTCCGCATTACCCCAAGCCGCTTTAATCGCCATTATGTCCGTGGTTGTGCCACTTGTGTTTTCGGCGTGCGGTGATATGTCAGAAGAATTGACTGAGGCGCCCCAGCTCGATATCGAATGTAATTTTACACAGACTAATGGTTGCGACCCGAGCAATACCGGCCGCTCGGTATTTGCTGGGATAAAAGCGAGCACAGACGTACAAAGCTGTCGCTCGCAATTGGGTATGATCAGTTCTAACGAAGAATTTAAAACGCAATTTCTCTATACCTCGCAGACTAAAACCGACACTAATGGCAGCGTGATCACTGCTGTATTTACGCGATGGGTAAATGTGCATGATGTAGAAGTGCGCGAACTCGCAAATGCGAGTTATCGTCTTTGCGCTTTTATCGATCTCGACGGTAACGACGTGGTTGACACCGGCGAGCCTTTTGCCGACACTATAATTAAAGTTGGTGAAAGCTTCCCGCCACTCAGCAACTGGTCGACTTACTAAATTAATTTGAGCGAGCGAAATATAATCTGATTTAAAAATGCGGGCCGGAGTTCAAACTTATGGGCGCTATTCTCGATTTTCTTTTCGGCAAAAGTCCTAAAATTTTCGATAAAGACGGCACCGTTCGCCATGACCTACCCAAGCAGAAATGGGAGGCTTGGAACAACCGCTACCACCAAGGCAGCGAATACAACTGGCGCAACCACACTGGCATGCGCGTGTCCCAAGATCTCGCTCGTAGCAGCGGGCCGAAGAAATAGGGCGTGCATTTTGGCTTTCACTGTTCCCGACTTTAATAAAGCCGTTGTTGTTCGCGATCTCGAAGAGTCTGATATCCCGTTTATTTTAAATTATTGGTTTCACTCGCCTGCTGGTTTTGTTGAAGGCATGGGGGTTGATCTGAATAAACTCGGCACTGAGGCCCAGCTGCAGACAATGCTGACTGAGAAGGTGTCGCAGAATTTAGCGATATCTGCTGAGGCGGTGCAAAACCTCGAGTTGGGCGCGGCCCTTCGCACGAAAGCTAGTGCGCCACTTTTTGTGCAGGACACTCAAATAAATAATCATAGCGCGCGGGCTTCTAAACTGAATGCGTTAGTGATTACTTATGAAGGTGTGGCTATTGGCTTTCACACGATCAATCCGTTGATTGAAGGCGATCACGGCGTTTTTCACGCCCATATTTGGGATCGCGACAGACGAGGCCATGGCGTTGCGCTGTCTTCTTACCCGCAAGCCTGCGGTGTTTTTATGGAGCGATTTAATTTAAAGCGAATTCTTTTTAAAACTCCAATGCAAAACCGCGGCGCAATTCGCGTTAAAGAAAAGCTCGGCATTCGTGTTGTCGGAGAAGAGCTGGTGGTTCGGGGTTAGTTGTTCGCTGCCCCTTACCACTCGCAATGTTGAGTTGAGTCCTTTGATCCGTAAATTTTTTCAGCTTCATTTACATACAAGCCCAATCGCTGATAACCCTGTGCGAGGTTTATTTTTTAGCATATTTTAAATTTCGATCACAAACTTGGCTGAATCTGTAGGCGTGGTTTAAAGAATAGCCGACGCCTTAAAAGGTGTTATTAGGCCCAGTTGTGGAAGTATTGGCGTCGGCTTGAAAAATTATTCTATCCTAAACGTCGCACTTGACTCGAGGTGTACAATCCCAAACATAGCCCTCCGAGCCTTCAATTTCTGTGCAATCAAAACATAAGTCACTTGTGGCTTAGTTCTCATTCTAAGGGCAACAGAGAAATAGGATTAAAGAAAGGTCAGTTGAGGTTAGAATTTTTCTCTGAACCGCCAAGTTCTAGAGAAGGATTCATGAAGTACCATAAGCTGACCCCGACAGAGCGATATCAAATTGAGGCCGGCATTTCGCTTAGTTTGTCCATTCAAGATGTGCAACTCGAAACATTGCTTTTACACACGATTCGTTACAGGGACCCCAACCCCACGTTTTTAATTTATTGACATCGCTTACTAATTCATTTACTTTTATGCGCATGCAACGAGGTCATAGTATGAAAAGCCAATCTCGCAGTCGCAAAATACAGCAGAGCCTTTTCGACCAACTCCCTAAACGCGGTCGTAAACCGCAAAAACCGCACGATCATTTTGGCGGCATGTACCTAAGAAAATACAATCCCAAGTCCAAGCGCCCGATGGATTCGAAAAAAGCGCTGCATTTGGTGCTTCACTCGACAAAGGCAACGGGCACGAAATCTTTTAAAAACAAAACATACGAAGCGAGAATATGGGAGATCATCGACACCCACGCACGCAAAGCAGGTATTCGTATTTATGAATACGCCAATGCGGGCAATCATTTGCACCTGTTGCTCAGGGCGAAGAACCGTACTGACTACAACACTTTTATTCGCACAATCACTGGGCTTATCGCGCGTCTTGTCGACAAAACTGAGCGAGGCGAACCACTTAAAGGAAAATTCTGGGATGGCCGGCCTTTCTCACGCATTGTGAGTTTTGCTGTACGCGAATTTCAAACGGTAAAAACTTATCTGCTACGTAATGTTTTAGAAGATGTAGGGCATCCAGCCTACAGCTTCTAAAACATTACGTAGCAGATCAGTTTTTACCGTTTGAAATTCGCGTACAGCAAAAC
>JAYUVI010000410.1:0-4067 GCA_043754135.1 Bdellovibrionales bacterium
ATACTCGTCAAGTGGCCCTTACTATGGCGCGAGGCGATTCGTCTGAATTAAATCAAGCTATCAACGTGCTTCGTTTGATTCACCATGAACTTGTCGATCGGCGTGGTTATGTTTACGGCCGTTTTAGCGTTGAGAATGTCGGCGCCGAAAACCCCATGGCTCTCAACTCAAAAATCACTGAAGTTGTGATTGAAGAAGACCTGGCCATCACTCAGCTCGTAAAAGTGCGCATCGCTTTTGAACAGTACATCGGCCAACATATTTCTGACTATTTAGCGTTACATAAAATTTTGCGAGTTTACAGCGAGAAAAATCCACAGGTGGCCGATGAGTTTTATGAAACTCTCGTCGCGCAATCGGCGGGTGTGCTGCCGACAGCTGCTGAAGCCGCTTACCTCTGTCGGCAATCGCCGTTCTGTCTCGAAGCGAAAATCTCCCGCGAGATCGGTATCGAAAACAGTGGCCTACGTAATTATGTGATCGCAAAAATGTCGAGTGTGGCTCTGGCGATTCTGCCCAATTTCATAGCGCATGTGCCAAAGTTTTTTACCGCACCTGTGCGCACACTGCTAAATCGTGCGGATGAACAGGTGGCTTACCATTTGTACGCCTATGATATCGCGAATCTCGCTTCTATTTATTTAGCTGGTCAGCTCGAGAGAACTGGTCAGTCTGAGGAAGGCATCACCAGTAAAATTATAAAAGATCAAACTCAGAAGTTCATTGAGTTGCTACGCGAATTTCGCGGCAACCACGGCTTTGCCGGTTTGGTTTATCTGTTTGCCGATCGTGACACTTCGATTATCAATTTGCGTATTGAAGTCATGAATTATTTGAAAGAAGACGAAGCCTACGCAAAGCAATTAAATGGATTTGCCGAAGAGCTTGAAAATGCCCGTAAAAAATCAGAGCGTTTAGGCGCCGGTGGGTGGAGCTACAGCTCGTTGCCTTCAGTTCAACGTTTTGGTGCCGAACTCGCAACCCAAACGGTGGGTGCTGTCAGTCTGTACTTACTCGCCCAACACGGGTTGCTCACTGAAAATCTCGAACTGCTGCAAAATATTTTAGACAGCATTTCGGGTAACGAAACCGTGCGCGGCCTATTAGAAAATTGGTTGAACGCTCAGCCTTAAACTTTATGTTGGCCCGTTACAATTTTTTAGCTGCGATAGCGATTAGAGTCGCTTATCCGCCCCTCAAATCTGACACCATTATTATTCTCAAAAAAAGTACAATATGTATTTACATTTTGTATGTACTTATTATAAAGCGAAGAGTTTAAAATTTAGAGTGATCAGTGCTCGATATGCAAGAGGAAAGGAAATTGAAAGGTTAAATGAATATGAAAAAACAAAGGCCCTACAAAAAAAGAAAAACTGAGCGTGCGAAGGACCCTTTGAATAGGGAGATGTCTTTCGTCTTTGATAACACGGCGAAATGGAAGAGCTTTAGTGATCTCATCCAGTTCGTGCCTAAAGATAAAACGATTACATTACGTATGAGTACAGATCTTATTAACAGATATAAAAAACTCGCAAAAAAAAAGGATATGAAATATCAGAAGCTGATTCGCGAAGCTTTAATCGAATATCTCATTAAAGAAGCTTCGTAGTGTTAACCATGGACGTATCGTGACAAACCGTAAGAAATGACAGAACCCTACAGTGGACTATAATAATCGAATTTCGCGCGCATCAAATTCTCACTTCGAGACAATGGCCTATCGAGCACGCATCAAAATAGTTCGCAGCTTAAATTTTTTTACTCCCGTGACACTGAATAATGCGACACAGAATGTTCCGGTAGTGGTTCAGGATTCTTGCGAGTCTCAAATCTGTGCTCAGGAATTAGACGATTTTTAGAGTGAAAATGAGAGGTTACGAGTTTGTGGCCTCTCGACTTTTGGCTAGTTCGCCGATAGAGTGTATGTGTTGGGATCACAAGTTCAAAGGTGCTCGCTGTAATTTGCACCGGTCATAAAGGGTTCAAGAGAAGAGGCGTTGTCCGTATTACCCACTCTTAAAAAACAAGGGAGCAGTCGCGTTTTCGTGTAGGCACGAAGGCGTTGAGCTCTTTAGAGAGAGGCTTGTATGGAGAAACCTAAATATTTTCGGCGCTGTCATATCTGCGGAGCCATCGGCCAATCAGTTGGCCACGCACGCCTCGCCAATTGCCTGAGTTGTGGTAAGCCTTTTGCGCGCTTTCAATATTTCGACGATCGATTTACGTCCATTTATAGTGATCGCACTTTACGTCCTCTTCAAATGGCGGGAGAATGGATACCTATACAAGGTCTCACCGTCTATTGGGAGAGCTTTTAGAGGTGTAAAGTGAAGGTCACTCTCGAAGACATCAAACGCGCTCGCGAAACTATCAGTGGGGTCGCGCGAAAAACTCCTCTCGAAATTTCTGGTGCGGCCTCCAATCTTCTCGGCACGCAAGTCTATTTAAAATGTGAAAACTTACAACTCACCGGCAGTTTCAAAATCCGCGGCGCTCTTAATAAAATTTCTTCACTCACGGCCGCCGAAAAAAAAGCGGGAGTGATCGCCTCTTCGGCCGGTAATCATGCACAGGGCGTGGCCCTCAGTTCGACAAAGCTTGGTGTAAAGTCGCAAATCGTGATGCCTAACAATTCTTCGTTAGTGAAACAAACAGCCACGCGTCAGTATGGTGCCGAAGTGATTTTGCACGGTGAAATGTACGACGAAGCCTACGCTCATGCCCGCGAGATCGAGAAAAAATCAGGCGCTATTTTTATTCACCCTTTTGAAGATGCTCACGTGATCGCTGGACAAGGCACCGTCGGCCTCGAGATTTTTGAAGATCTACCAGATTTAGATTCTGTGGTTGTGCCCATTGGCGGCGGCGGTTTAATTGCCGGTATCGCAGTTGCACTAAAAACATTGAAACCCAATATAAAAATTTACGGTGCGGTTTCTGAAAACGCTCCAGGTATGTGGTCGCTCTATCAAGGTGAGAAAATCACCAAAGAACCGAGCTATTTAACTATCGCCGACGGTATTGCGGTAAAAAAACCAAGTGCCGTTATGAACGATAATTTTATTTCAAAGTATGTCGACGATGTGGTGACCGTAGCTGAAGACGAAATCGCTGAGGCCATTGTGTTTTTACTCGAGCGTTCAAAGTTAGTGGTAGAAGGGTCCGGAGCTGTGTCTTATGCAGCGGCCGCCAAAAAGAAATGGGACCTCGGCAAAAAATCAGTTTTTATTTTAAGCGGCGGCAATATTGATATGAATCTAGTCGGCGAGATCCTCGATCGCGGTCTCTCACAAACAGGTCGCGTCGCCCGCATCAGTGTAACCGTAACCGATCGCCCAGGCACATTGAGTCGCCTCACCAAAATCATTGGCGATCACGGCGCCAATATTCTCGATGTGGTTCACGATCGCATGCACCCCTCCCTACAAATCCGCGAAACTTTAATTTCATTCGTGCTCGAGACCCGCGACACCGACCACGCGAATCTTATTCGCAAAGAGCTTGCCAAGTCCGGCGTGCGCGTTAATTAACGATTTACAACCTCTGCTACCGCCTTCAAGCTTCCGCTGTGGAGGTTGAAGTGAGTAGGCCTTTAAATATTTTTCTTTTATCAACGGTTCTAATCGACTAAGCCACCTTATTAAAAGAAGTCATGATTTTACAAAGTGTATCTAAAGATGGGTTGCCCCCTTCACCAATAGCCTCATAAACCACGGTGCGACTTAACCCCGTTCGACGACACACCTCCAAAATATTATGAGCCTTTATATAGCCTTCGAGAATTTCGACAAAAGCCTCTTTATCGCCATCAAAGAGGGCCTCAGAAAGCGCACTTTTAATCGCTACGTGATCCTTAAAAATTGCAGAAGGATTATGAACTTTAAGTCGAACTCCATTAACCACCATGGATTTTTTCTGCGACTTTTTGAGCCCTTTTGATGTCTTTGTCTTGCCCATTTTTGTTTCCTCCGTGCGCCGGGATAAACCGGCAGATTGGTGTTAATGTTCAATTTAACCTTTAAACGTTTAGCCAGCGATAAAGTGCCCGAGTCATGCGGGTATGA
>JAYUVI010000411.1:0-4432 GCA_043754135.1 Bdellovibrionales bacterium
ATTTTAGACTACAAGCGTATAATCAAATTACCGTTGCCAATATTGTGAATGAAATTCGAGCAGATCAAAAATTTGCCCTTGAGATTCAACCACAAACTATACTAGTCGACCCCGCCCATATTCAAAATATTCTCGACTTGCGGCCCGGTGGGCAGTGTTACTTCAAAAGAAAAATCTTTATCGAGAGCGGAGAAAAACATGCCGAAAAACATATGCAAGAGGCCCTGGTGCTTTGGAATTTTTCACAAAAAATGTGGGGTTGGCTTGCAACGTTAGCCGAGGGATTATCTTACTATTTTAAGCGCGGTGCTATTGAAATGGCGACCAAAAATAAGCGCAAACGCGACGCGGACCTGCGTCTTCTTAAGCATTTGGGCGTCTTATTGTATGTTTTTTGGGAGTCTGGCCTAGCGCGTGTGACCGGTCAAACTTCAGACGGTGTGCCAATTAAAAAAGCAAAAGATATTTTACCCGCCATTGAGAAGAAAATGATTTATTTGCTCTATGCTGGTAAAAAATATGACGACTTTGAAACGGCTGAGACCTTGGCGCAGATATGTTCGAGTGAAACTATTGCCAAATTGAATCAATTTTTAACAGATGTTTATGATTCGCCGACGCAGGGCGATTTCAAATTTTACGTTCCTCAGGGTGAAGTGGTTTTGCCAGACGCGAGCAAAGCAGAAATGCAGTTGGTTTTGGCTGTGATTCAACATTGCTTAGATGTAACAAAAGGGGATTGTTTAATAAAAGCCAAGTCCGACATCGTGGCCAATTTATTTCAAAGTATTCTAAAAAGTTACCCTGGAACTCAAATGCAAGTCAGTCGCGAAAACTATCAATCTTCTCAATTCGCTATTGATTTAAATGCAGCAGTTGAATTTTCACCTGATGTATATCATGCAAATAATCGACTTAAAAATTTACTTTCTCTCACAGCGAATTTAGCTGAATCTGATTTTTCTATTCATATCGATGGCAAGCCTGTGGTTTTGTTGTCAGAAGACGAGTTTGTGACCCATCTTGAAATGAGTGATTCGCAAAGCCAAACAGCATCGGGTACGCGTAACATTGATTGGTTTGAATTGAACCCAAAATTTTTTCTACGTGGGCAAGAGATATCATCTGAGCAAGCTTTGCGAATGGCGGGTGACGGTCTGATCGAATTTAATGGTCAAATTTTTCGCATACCGAATAAACAGCTGCCCTCGCTCAAACGGTTAGAACGTTTTTGGAGTAAAATTCGCGGCGGTAAAAAATTAACCGCAAACACGGCAGCTGATGGAATTGTTAAAATCCCACGCAGTCAGATACTTGAAATGCTGGCCCTGCGTGCGTCTGGTCTGAGTGTGGTGGGTGGCGCTCGCTGGCAAGAAATCTGCCATTTTTATGATCAACTGAATGCGCCGACGGAGGGTTCTAATCTTAAAATGCAATCTGTGAACGCCGAACTCAAACCCTACCAAAAGCTGGGCGTGCAGTGGCTTTATGACCTTTACCAGTTGGGCCTTGGCGCTATCCTTGCCGATGATATGGGCTTAGGTAAAACATTGCAGACGTTGGCTTTTCTTGATGTATTGAGAAGTCAAAATAAAATGGGCCGCGTTTTAATAGTTGTACCCACTTCTCTTTGCTACAATTGGCAAACAGAAAATACGCGCTTTACTCCCGATATAGTATTGTCGATTTTCTCATCGAGTAAGTCATACGAAGCCACCCAAGATTTTATTCTAAATAACCCCCATTGTGCGATTGTGACCACATATGGCTTGCTTGCCGAGCATAATGACTTTTTTGCGCAACACAATTGGAACGTCATTGTTTTTGATGAGGCTCAAAATTTAAAGAATATTTTAGCTAAACGCACCGGTGCCGCGCGAAGTTTAAATGGGAATTTTAAAATTTGCTTAACCGGCACTCCTTTAGAAAATCACCTTGGTGAACTTTATTCTATTTTAGATTTGGTTGTTTCTGGGTGTGTAGGTGATCTTACTGAGTTTCGTAAAAAGTTTGTCACCCCCGGTTCGATACCACGGGAAGAACTTGATGACCTTAAGCTTCGGATAAAACCCCTTCTTTTACGTCGAACAAAAAAAGAAATTTTGCCGCAATTGCCAGCAAAGTCTGAGAGTCGAATTACGCTCACATTTAGCGAGAAGCAGAAAAAGATTTATCGGGATGTGGCTATCGCTCACAATGAAAAAGTTCAGCAGATGATTACTCAAGAAGGTGAGCAAAAATCTCAGCTGCAAATGCTCACTGCGCTTTTGCGACTGCGACAAGTTTGTTCTGACCCCTCGGCGCTGCCCGGCGTGTCTTATTCAGAATTGCCACCCAAAATAGAGGCCCTGACTGAGACGATCAAAGATATTATTTCTGGTGGCGAGAGCGTTTTAGTTTTCACGCAGTTTTTGACAACTTTTGAGCGCATCGAACGTGAGTTAAAAAATGCAGGGCTGCCGGTCTTTGCCATTCATGGCGCTGTCCCCCGCGTTCAACGAGAAAATATATTGCGTGAGTTTGATCTCTACCCGACGGGGGCTATTATGCTGATGACCCTCAAGACTGGCGGAGTGGGTCTCAATCTCGTCAAAGCCAGTTATGTATTTCACCTTGAGCCGTGGTGGAACCCAGCCGTAGAAAACCAGGCGACTGATCGCGTGCATCGTCTTGGGCAAAATCGCCCAGTACAGGTTTTTCGTTACGTTATGCATGAGTCGGTAGAAGAAAAAATTGAACTTTTAAAATCGCGTAAAGAACTCAAGTTCAATGCCATGTTTGCCGCGAATATGCATATTGAAGGAAATTCTGATCTTGCAGAAACTCCGCTGGCCGGCAACCGTCTGACCCAGGATGATTTTGCGCAATTGTTGGACTTAAAATAGATTCGAATTAACCTTATGGGGACACTCGAACATGGCCTTGACATCTCCCTAAAAAGCCGCAAATTAGCAAAATGCCGCGCGATTATTATGAAATACTAGGCGTCCAAAAAGGCGCTGACAAGGACTCGATTAAGAAAGCTTATCGTCAATTGGCGATGAAGTTTCACCCTGACCGTAACCCAGGCGACAAGCAAGCTGAAGACAAATTCAAAGAAGCGGCTGAAGCTTACGACGTACTTTCGTCAGAAGACAAACGCGCCCGCTACGACCGCTTTGGTCACGCCGGTGTGAGTGGTATGGGCGGCTTCGGCGGTGCTGGCGGCCAAGGCTTTCATGACATCAACGATATTTTTAGCGCTTTTGGCGATGTTTTCTCCGACTTTTTCGGCGGCCAAGGTGGTCCGCAAGGCGCGCGCACTCGCGGTGGCCAACGTTCACGGGCTCGTCGCGGTTCAGACCTTAGGTACCACTTAGAAATTGAATTAAAAGATGTGCTTACCGGCGTTCAAAAAGAAGTGGAGTTCGACACTGAAGAAGGCTGCAAAACTTGCGAAGGCAGTGGCGCGGCCAAAGGCTCAAAACCCATTTCATGTTTAACCTGCGGCGGCAGTGGTCAGGTCGTTCGCCAGCAAGGTTTTTTCACTATGGCGACGGCTTGCCACACCTGTCGCGGCGAAGGCCAAACGATCAAAGACCCTTGTACGAAATGTCATGGTAAAGGGCGCACGGCCGCCAAGCGCAAACTTTCGATTAATATACCTGGCGGCGTAGACACGGGTTCACAACTAAGGCTGAGTGGTGAGGGAGAAGCCGGTTTCTTGGGCGGCGGCCCCGGCGATCTTTACGTTGAAATTAACGTGAATGAAAACGAGAGTTTTGAGCGGGATGGCCAGACCCTGCATAGCGAACTCTCCATCACTTATTTGCAAGCTTTGCTTGGGGTTGAGCTCAACTTAGAAACTCTTTCGGGCCAAAAAGAAATCGCTGTCGATCCGGGCAGCCACGACGGTACGCTGATCCGCATTCGAGGTGAAGGCTTGCCCTCTCTGCGTAACCCTGCGCGGGGCGACCTCGTTTACCACATCAAGGTCGCGTACCCTAAAAAGCTGACTAAAAAAGAAGAAGAGCTGCTCCGAGAAATCGCCAATGAAAAGGGCGAAACTGTGCGCGAACCCAGTGGATTTTTCGGTCGAAAGAAATAACCAAGTACTTGAGTAAGTTGACGAGGGGTAGCCTTTAGTTAGCCGGGCCATTCGTCTAAAAAGTTGGTGGGGCTCCATACCGTTTTGAAGGGGATTCGCAAATTTTTATAGGCTTTTGAAAGTGATGAGGGGTTCGCACTCCATTTGACTTCAATGGCCCATTTTTTAGGCGAAACGAAATCCACTTCACCTGAGCGATTGGCGTACACTCCGAACCTTTTGTACCGTCGCATTAAATGCTCATGCGCCACCATTTCAGCAATCACTTCATTGGCGTTACTAGGTTGATCTAAACCCGACCATTCAAGGGCGAGCCAATAAATCAAAGGGTCACGAAAATAGAAT
>JAYUVI010000412.1:0-5843 GCA_043754135.1 Bdellovibrionales bacterium
TTGAATATTCCAAAGGTCCCATTCAAAACGCAATTCGTTCATAATTGCGCATTCAAATAGCAAATATCATTTGTAGTGTCAAGAACTACAAATGATCAATCTTTAATCTTATTGTACTTGTTGTAAGTGTCTTTAGCGTTGCGAGCTTGGGCGTCCCACTTTTTGGCTTCGGATTCGTAGTCACGACGCTTAGACTGCCACGCGGTTTTCTCGTCACTGGCCTTTTTTTCTTTATCGTCGAGATTTTTTTGTAACTCGGCCATCTGTTGCACCTGCGTATCCCAATCTTTGATCTCTTCTTGCACTTGCATGGTCATTTGGTCGTAAGAGGTCGAATTCTCTTCACGCTTCTTCTTGTTCGCTTCAAGCTTCTCTAAAATTTTCCGCACTTCAAGCAACTGCTTTTCATCTTGCGCCATTTTGGCCTGCTCTTTTTGCTTCATCACTTGAATCTCTTTTTGCATTTCAAGTAAGGCTTGCTTGTTTTTATCAACGTTCTGCGTGTTGGCTTTAAGTTGCGTTTTAAGAGTTTTTAGTTCTTTGATGGCCTTTTCAGACTGATCGACGTTTTTATTCACAACATCAAGGTTGTCTTGATATTGCTTATAATTAAACTCACTATTCTCAGCGTTAGCTTTGAGCTGATCGAGTGTTTGTTCAGAACTGGTTTTAGCGGCGACTCGCCAGCTAAAAAGTGTGATCGCGGAGATCACCATAATCTTGGCGATTATTTCTGTTATAAAGTATGTTTTTTTCATAATTACCTCTTAATCTTTTAACTTTTAAAAACTTATTCTAATTTTGTGTCTTCGCCTTGTTGCTATCTACGATCGCGCTGGCCCGTGCATTCTTGGGGCAATTATTTTTGAGCGATGAACGGTATGAACCAATTTCGTCCTCCCAGTATTCGCCGTCGAACTCCCAATTGAGCATTTTTTGAGGTTTCACATTGGCCGGTATGCGCTTGTTGTCATCAACCTGACCGCCTGAGACTTGGAAGCGAATATTTTCACCACTGCCCGAGAAAATTTCGTAACGCAAAAATTCATTTCCTTCAAAAATCTGGTGAATACGCGATTGTATGTCTTTTAAGTGCGCGATGAGGGCTTTGCCAGCCGCTGTACGTAACCGCGACTTTTCTTTATCAATACGCGCGAGCCCTGACGCCTTGAATTTCAAATAACCTTTGCGAGCCAACTCATACAGTTGCGACTGAAATTCGTAGCCTATAATCAGCTGCTCATCATTACGTTTATTCGCGTTCCATTCGTTTAAGTTTTTTATCAACTCTGAATTCGATTTCGCTTTTTGAATACTCTCTTTGGTTTTTGCCAGACGACCTTTTGTGCGAGTAAGTTTCACTGTCAAATCCGCTTGCTCTTTTTTAACAAAATTGTAAATGAAGCCGTATTGAGTCACTTCATCTTCTTTCGCGTTGAGAGCATTTTGCTCATTCAAAAATCCGCGCTGTCGCGCAATCTCGCGAATAACCTGAAAAGGCAGGCCTTCAACATCTTTGTCGCTGCGACCTTTAATATAAGATTTTACTGTGTTGTAATAATCTTCAGGTTGTTTTTTTGCGCCCACGTAATTGTGAATGGAGCTCAACCACGCGCCATGCATTTGTTCGAGCTTTGAAAGCGTGCGGTAAGCATCGCCGAATTGACAAATATTGATATAACCAATCGTGCGCACCACCCAAGACTCTGGCATAAATACGGTTTTGAAGTACGGCGAGTGGAGAGAATACATGTTCCCCACGGCGCCTTCAGGGTCATCGACATTCAGCTGAGTCCAACCCTGCTCAATCAAGCCCTGCACCCACAGCGGGTGATCTTTTGGGATTCTCGCATACTCTTCGAGTGAAGATTGGTAACGGCCTTGTAAGAAGCGAATGCGCGCCAAATTGACGGCAATCAGCGACTCCATGTTTTTGTCTTCTTTATTTTTCTTGTGCATCCATTCTCTAAGTTTCAGTAAAGACTCCTCAGCCTCTTTCATTTTTTTCGCGGCATAGAGGCCGATGCTATACAAGTAACGAGCCTGCACGTAGTGCTGACTGCCTTCAGAAACTTTTTCTGCAGCTTGGGTTGCTTCAGTGTAGGCGTCATTAGCGTGAGCGGTGCGCGCGAGAATAAAATTCCAATTGTCTTTCGATTTTTCAACAATGGCCTCACGATTCTTTAAATTTTTAATCGCGGTCGTCACCTTTTGATCGTATTCACGCGGTAAATCTTCAACTACGCTGGTGACGGCTTCTTGCAAAAAGTCAGGGTTTTCAGATTCTATAACTTTGAGTAATCGGCTTACAGCTTCGGAGTGAAAGCCCATTTGGTGCGCACAAATACCCAGATAGAAATTTGCTTCTTCAGCATATTCACGCTTGTCAGCCAGATCGATTAAAAGGCCTGAAGTTAAATGGCACTTTTCGCCCTTTTCATAAATCATAAGAGCCGCGAGCATACTGAGGTCATCTTTATTTAGCTCTTTAATGGCTTTTAAATTTTGCAATTCTTTGGTGAGATCCATCTCAATCGAAACCGTGTCAATTTTCTTTTGAGTGACTATTTGACCAAGTTGAAAATCGCCACGGCGGGGTGGCTGAGCTTTCACGATCACCGGCAATTTCTTTTTTTGCCAAGCAGTGACCTCGCTTTGTGGATAAGTGTTGGGCGTGTCTAACGCCTTTGGCTTTGCTCGCAGTTTCAAACCCACTTTGATATCCGTAGGTATAAAATCACTCTTTTGAATCGAACGTTCCAATCCAACATTAAGTCGTGGGATATCTCTCACCCAAATCGTGATTTTCTTTTTGGTTCCGTCTTGGTTCTTTTTAGTCTCGGTCTTCGACAAAGCAAATACCGGTACACCTGATTTCATTTTTGGAATATCGGCCGAAGCCTCACGTGCCTGTTGTACCGTCTGCAAAGCCTCTTGGCTCGCCTGCTTTTGTGTATCTTGAATAAGATTGGCCATCTGCGATCGTTCTTCAGAACGAGGCGGCGAAGTATTTGCACCAGCTTGTGCAACAGGAGGAGTAGCACCGACAGCTGAGCCATTCGCTATAGAGCCTGGCGACGACGCCACGTCACGTGCTACTGCAGGGACAGCCTTTTCAACTTTTTTATTCCCTGTCCACTCAGCGATTTTGTTTTCAAAAAAGCTCGTCACATTTTGAATAGCTTCTTGCGCCGCCGATTTAGCCTTTTCATAAACGCGCACGTAGTTGGCGACACTGTCGCCCGATTCAAGTTCACGTGCCTGTACCGGTACCGCCAAACTTAGCGTCGTGATTAAAATTATGATGTTATTCGCCTTCACGCTTCACCTCTATCCGCATCACTTACCAAAAATAAGTGATACCCATTAAAAACATTGTCGTGTTCGTTTGATCGTCTGAGCGATCCACCGCACCAGTGGTTTGGTCGAGTACATCGGCGCTGTAAAAACGATTATGTAAGTTGGCGCGCACAGCCCAGTGTTGTGAGAAGAAAAAGTACTGGGTTACATCGAAACCGTACGTGAACGAAGTTTTTGAAGGTTTGCGTACCGTGCTCTGTTGTTCGACTTCGGTCATCCCGATAAACGGTGTTATCTGCATATCGAAGTAAATAATTTTTTTACCCAAGAAACTCATTTTCGCATAGAACGGTACCCAATTAAAACCCACACCGTAGAAGCCGGTATCACGGTTGTAGTTCGGCCCCACTCCACCACCTGGTAAATTATGAAAGTCACCAACGGCATCGCTATCTGAAAGCGACGAGCGTTGGTACATCAGCTCAACACCGTAACGTTCATCGATGTAATAGTTCACACTTAGCGCCGTGGTCAGACCTTTATTGTACGGGTCATTCACGATTGGACCAGTCAAGAGTGATACTGCGACTTTCTTAGCTTTGGTGTACGTGCGATTTTGCACAACACTGAAGTCAGTGTCTTTCGGCGCCCAATATTTTTGTTCCAATTGCTGGATATCCAGTTTTTCTGAACCTTCACTCGCGGGGGCTCCCGCATTCGCACCTGCGACGGCGCTGTCGGTGGGTTTAGCTGCTGCTTCACCCGCTTTTGCTGGGTTGGCGGTTGTGCTGGCCGCAGCCTTTGGTTTTTTGCGTTGATAAGCTGAGCTTTGTGCGCTCGCATTTGATGCTGTAAAAAGCATCGCCGCTACTGTCACCATGACAGTCCAAATTGTTGTTTGCGTATTCATGCTACCCCCTAATTCGTTGCTTTAAACATAAATGGGTACGAAACAAGAACCTGAGTTCCGCCCTTCGGCTTTGGAAACTTCCATCTTGCCACGCGCCGCAGAATACATCCTTCAACCATCGCGCTTTTTAAAGTCGAAGTACCAATGCGGTACTCCGGTACATCACCATTAGCATCGATCGTAAACTTCACTTGCACTTTGCCGTACAGATCAGGTTCGGCACTCAATTGCCTTTCATAACAGTAGCGAATTTCACCCAGATAACCGGCGATCACTTTCGCGATAACTTCTTTATCTAAACCACCTTCAATTATAGTTTCTTGGTCAATAATACCGACGTTCGCGGTGCCCACTCCCTGAGCCGCAAGACCACCGGTACCAGCGAGCGCGCCGCCTTTGCCTCCGCCTTTGCCGAATGTGCCTACAGCACCGACCTTAAAGGTGTCGCCGCCGTTGCCGGCTTTGCCGGTGTTAACATTTTGTAAACTGCCCACGGCCGCCACAGTAGACGTACCTGTGTTGGCATTGTCTGCCGTTTTTCCGAAACCGACGACCACGGGGCCGTTTGCATTCGCGCGTTTTGAAATTTTACCCAGTAGCGCACTTAAACCTTGCAGCTTGAGCTTGCTCACGACTTTTTGTGGGGCGCCCTGACTCTTTATCGGAGTCGCCAAAGTATTATGCTGTTGCTGTTGAGCTGTTTTAGGTGCTGCCGCCATAATCGTCTTACGCATCTCTTTTGCTTCAGCACGCTTCTTCTTCACAAGCTCGGCGTCGAAAATCATTCTGTTATATTGGTTGTCAGGTTTAAGATCAGCAAGTTCCTCCTCTGGCTTGTGAGGGATCGCCACGATCATGACCACCAACACCATCAGCAACAACAAAGCCGCCAAAAAGGCCGAACGCATGGTTGGGCTGTCAGCGTCTTTCATCCAGTTTTTAAATGAAAACGGGAGGTGTTGAGTTTTTACCAAGCGTTGGTGAACTTCGTAGCCGCTATACTCACTCTTTCGCCACTCGCCCTCTTTGGGCGCGCTGAGGTGATGTTCGTGACCTTGATGTAAAAAAGCGAAGGGTTTGTTTTTTTCAATAAGATAAGTGTGCTGTACGCGACTGTTTTTACGAATCACAATTTGGTGAAACCATTCGTGTGGCACTTCAGCTAACGGTTTTGTTTGGCTCTCCGCTTTAAAAGCAGTGGGTGTAAATACCTCAAACTCTGAAACTTTAGGCACGAGCCTTAAATGATGGCCGCCAATAGTAATTGTGGTCTCAGTCTTAATGGCTTCTTGCACGACAGGTTCTTTTGCCAACCACGTACCGCGCTCACTACCGGCATCGAGTATCCGCCACTCGCCGTTATGAAACTCAATGTACGCATGAATTGGACTCACATCATCACCTAGCAAGCGAATATCTGCGGATTTGTCTTTGCCGAGCACAAGCATTTTGCGATTTGAACGCAAACGGTGGCAACCGACAAACTTGTTTTTATAATGATGTTCTAAAGCCAATTCATAATGCTTCATGCGACTACCTCAAATACTCGACCGAATTTTTGATTTCGCGGTCAAAAGTTTTTTCCACTTGGTACAAAGGCAAAAATTTAATACCTTTTTTCTGGTTTAAATAG
>JAYUVI010000413.1:0-2726 GCA_043754135.1 Bdellovibrionales bacterium
GACCGCTTGTGTTAGAATCGATCACTTTTCCTGAACCGGTCATCTCACTCGCTATCGAGGCCAAGTCCCAAGTGGATCAAGAAAAAATGGTGCAATCACTTGATCGTTTGCAACGTGAGGATCCTTCAAGCCGTGTAAAAATCGATCAAGAAACTGGTCAAATGTTGCTATCGGGGATGGGCGAACTTCATCTCGAAATTTTAGTCGATCGCTTACTAAGAGAGTTTAAAGTGCAGGCAAATGTCGGCAAGCCGATGGTTTCATTCAGAGAAACCATCATGGCGCCGGTGCGGGGCTCGGGTCAATTTCAACGTGAAATAGCTGATAAAAACCACTTTGCTCAAGTAACTTTAGAGCTGAGCCCACGTTCGCGGGGCTCAGGTTTCGAATTTACCAATAAGGCACACGGTGTTGGTGGTCTTACAGACGAGTTCCTTAGGGCTATTCGCGATGGTGCGAAAGAAAGTGCTGAAATTGGCGCTTTGGCTGGTTACCCCCTTATAGATGTAGGCGTAGCTTTAATTAAAGCGACAGTGAACCCTGATGAGGCTTCTAGTATGGCGTTTAAAATCGCCGCAGCGAACGGGTTTAGAGATGCTTTAAGAGTAGCTAAGTCGCAGATTTTAGAGCCTATTTTTAAAGTCGAAGTCGTCACTCCTGAAGAATCTATGGGTAATATTATCGGCGACCTCAATTCGCGCAGAGGTAAAGTCAACCATATGACTCCACGTGGGGGTTATCAGGTGATAGATGCCGAAATGCCTTTGCAAACCATGTTCGGTTACGCCACTGACTTGCGCTCAATATCGCAGGGACGAGCGACTTTTAGCATGGAGTTTCTCGAGTACGCGGCGGTCCCTCCGAAGGTTGAACAAGAGATCCTCCAAAGAATCGGCCGGTAATCCGGAAATTGGCTTTGACAAATCAAGCTGTTGAGCGGCATATTCCTGCACTCGTCGCAACTATTTCTTAAGTCATACGGGTCCAAGTCGGCTTGTTAGTCGATACTGATACCCCGTCCCTGTCTTACGGAAAGCGGATTGCTACGCGAAAAAGACACTTAATGCGTTGGAGATGAGAGATGCAAAGTCAGAGAATTCGAATTCGCCTCAGAGCATTCGACCACAAATTGTTAGATCAATCGACGAAAGAGATCGTTGAAACGGCGAGACGTACAGGCGCGCGCGTTGCGGGCCCGATCCCTCTTCCGACACGAATTAATCGTTACACTGTATTGCGCTCGCCACACGTTGATAAAAAATCACGTGAGCAATTTGAAGTGCGCACACACAAAAGACTGCTCGATATTTTAGAACCCACTCAACAAACTATTGATCAATTAATGAAGCTCGATCTTTCAGCTGGTGTTGATGTTGAGATCAAATTGACGGCTGTTTAGACGGAGAGAAATATGAGCGAAACAAATACGGTTGAAAATTCTAAAGAAACGACAAAGTCTGAATCAGTTGAACTGAACAGTATTTATGCGTTCAAACTAGGTATGTCATCTTACTACACTGAGAGTGGTGAAGCTGTTGGCGCAACTTTGTTGAAATACGAACAGCACATTGTCTCTCAAGTGAAGACACAAGAGAAAGACGGCTATGTGGCTGTACAAGTGGCGTTCTCTCCTAAAAAAGAAAAGCGCACAGCTAAGTCTGAAAAAAATCATTTGAAAGGCACTGGTTTCGAAAATGGCGCTTATCACATTCAAGAGATTCGCCAAGATATTCCAGAGGGATTGAGCGTTGGGACCAAGATTGCTTTATCAAGTTTGAAAGTCGGCGATGTAGTGAAAGTCACTGCGCGCTCGAAAGGTCACGGTTTTGCCGGGGTTGTAAAACGCTGGAGCATGGCTGGTGGTCCTGAGACTCACGGTTCGGGTTTTCACCGCCGCCCAGGTTCAATCGGTAACAGAACTTGGCCCGGTCGAGTTATGCCAGGTAAGAAATTTCCTGGTCACTACGGTGATGAGATTATCACAGTTAAAAATTTAAAAGTTGTTGATGTTATTGCTGATGAGAGCGTGATCGTTCTTTCAGGTCCTGTTCCCGGTGCGCAAAACTCTTTGGTTAAACTGACGAAAGTATAATTATGGCAAAAGTAGATTTATTTGATTTAGATAATAAAAAAGTAGGCCAGGTTGATCTTGACCCCGCCATTTTTGAACAGCCGGTTAAAAAGGCTGTTCTCCACTCGATAGTGAAGTGGCAATTGTCTTCGCGCCGTCGCGGTACACATAAGGCGAAGAACAAGAGTGAAGTTTCGGGTGGCGGTAAAAAGCCATTCAAACAAAAAGGTACAGGTTCGGCCCGTCAAGGTTCGATTCGTTCACCTTTGATGGCTGGTGGTGGTGTGGCATTTCCCCCAACTCCTCGCGATTACTCGTACTCTGTGCCTAAAAAAGTAAAACAATTGGGTTTTAAGTCGGCACTTTCGTACTTAGTCGGTGAAGGTCGTTTGTTTGTCGTGAATGACATGTCAAAAGTTGAAGGCAAAACAAAAGGCCTATTGGCTCAATTGAAAAGCTTTGGTTTGCCAAAAGCAGTTTTGATTGATGGCGAAGCAAACTTGAAAACGGCCCGTGCAGCACGTAACCTCGAAAAGTTTCGCTATTATTCAGTCGAAGGTATGAACGTTTACGATCTTTTGAAATATGATGGCGCACTTATTTCGCAAACTGCTCTTGATAAAATTGCGGTTCGTTGTGGTGTGGCCGAAGCAGA
>JAYUVI010000414.1:0-2048 GCA_043754135.1 Bdellovibrionales bacterium
TAGTAAAAAGGCGGTCGTAGGCATTAGTGGTATTTGTAAAAAGTTCAGCCCTTGCCAACTCGTACATACGTTTTAAACTGATATTTTCTTCGCGGTAAAAACGGGTCATAAACGCTTTAACCTCACTAAGGGCGACGGCCACTTGTGTTTTGAATGCCGGGTGGGTTTCGGCAGGGGGCAAAAGTGCATCAATATGTACAACTGTATCTCGCCAACCCTTAGTTTGCATAAACTCGCGCAAACCATGGGCCGCAAGAACTGCCACAAGTCGACCGCGCAATGTGGCCGTTAATTTCGTATTTCGTAAAATATCGTTTTCGGGTTTAGTGTGCTTGTATTCGGATCTAGCCGATGGTTCTTTCTTTTGAGGTG
Organism: Bdellovibrionales bacterium; assembly: GCA_043754135.1. Taxonomy (GTDB): domain Bacteria; phylum Bdellovibrionota; class Bdellovibrionia; order Bdellovibrionales; family UBA1609; genus RBG-16-40-8. The sequence goes on from JAYUVI010000414.1 coordinate 373, forward strand.
TAGGATTATTTAATTCTTCGAGCTTGTTACCAAGACCCTTGTCAATGCTTTCATCGCCGCTATTGTCGCCAGTTTTATCGGCTTCAGCATTTTTATCGCCATTTGCACCCCGCTGTTCGTTAGCGCTATCGGACTGGCCTGCACCTGAACCGCTCGTTTTTTGATGCTCATCTAGTTTTAAACCCCGCTCGTGCCCTTCGCTACCGCCAGTACCTGCTTGAGGGCTTTGACTTTCGTCGCCCTCACTTTCACCTCTGCTCTGATCTTGCTCTTCGCCGTCACCCGGTTGATCGCTGCCTTCGCTTTCAGAGTCTTCTTTCTCGTTGTTGGGGTTTTTGTATTGCCGATGGGGTTCGCCCTTGTGCTTTTCTATCTTATCTTTTTTGGGGCCTTTTTGCTTTTTAGTTTCATTTGGTGTGGGGTCAAAAATTTGCCAGGTGCCATTGATGAAAACTTTAACCCATGCATGACGTGGGTCATTTAAATCTACAACATTAAACTTTTGCCCATTTGCAAACGTAACGTAACCTGAAACCGGTCGACCCCCAACCAATTTAGATGGTGTTTCAAAAAAATCACGAGCCAAGGTGCCAAAAAGTACAGCAGCGCCATCGCAATTAAATATCTTTTCGTTTGCTAAAATCAAAGAATAGTCGATGCGACCAACCGCTGAATTGATTGCCGATTGGGCTTTGTTAAAAGCCGATTCGCCCACTTCATTTGTAGTGCTGTACTTAAAATCACCACCCACAGCAAAGTACTCTTCAAGGGCGAGCAATTGTTCTTTTACAGAGTTGTGCTGCAGTTTAATCTCGTTGATTTTATCAATTAAAAATTTAGGCCATCTGGCCGTACTGATACCGCTACTGCGCGACAGGCCTTTGATTTGGTCCATGCCTAAACTGGCGCCCGAACTTCGAGTAACTGAATATTTAAATTCTTCTTGAAAACCCTGAGGGTTTAAACTGACGGCACGAAACTCACGCTCACCAATTTTCTCGATTTTAAAATCTGAATACTGACCTGTTACTGGTTCGAAGCCCTCGTTCAAATAAAGCCCGATTGAATTTAGCCCTACTTTAGGGTTAACAAAACTGTAGTGATCGTAGGATTGCAGGCGGGCTGGTAAATCACGATGCTCACGCAGTGACAAATCTTTTCGCCAATTGCCAGTCGTGAAGTGCTCAAATTCATCTAGCGACAAAAGACCGAAATCAACATCTGCCGTGGTGCCCGCTGCAAAATTGGGCTTTTTCTTGCCTTTAGCAGCCTTAAGATCTTTATTGCTCGACTGGTATTGATCACTACTCTCGTCACCCATGCCTTCTTGTTCTTCACTTTCATCTTCACCTGCAGAATCTGAAGAATCGTCACCCTTTGATTTTTCTTCTTCTTCCTCACTTGCCTCTTCTTTCTTCTTTTCTTCTTCTTGCTTTTTTTTCTCTTCTTGGGCGGCCTCGATGTCTTCATTTTCAATTTGCGAATGAAAATGCTGCATTAAAGAAATTGAATCAAGCAACGCAAAAATAAGATGGGTGTTATTTACCTGGGATAAAGATTCAGAACGTATCTCGTTAAAAAGCTGGTGCCGCAATTGGGTATATTTCTCTAACGGCAAACTGTACGGATTTTTACCAAGTTCAACAGCGAGCTGTCTGAAATGACCGTAAATCGGC
>JAYUVI010000415.1:0-4892 GCA_043754135.1 Bdellovibrionales bacterium
CCCGCAAACGCTGAGTAATACGGTTAAAACGTTCGCGAACACGTTGTGGTGGGTCTTTCACTTCTCCCATCAACGATAAAATCTCTTTTAGTTGATCATTCTCATCGCGTTTTTCGGTCGGTATTTCTTTACGCAGATCTTCTAAGTTTTTCTGGTCATCGGCGAGTGAAGTTTCAGCCCCAGTGTCGCCGGCATTTTCCCCCACAGCGAAACTTGTTGGCATCAGTGAAGGCCTTTTCATATCAGGTGCGGTCGGTGGGTTTTTATGTATGTCAGAAACGCTCGGCACTGACGAACAGCCCGCAAATCCAGCAATAGCCAGACTGAGTACCAGAGTAGTGCCTAGACGCTGGCAAAATTTGCCCCATGACCTTTGATGTGACTTCATAGTCTAAATGCTAGAAGAGCTTTGAAGAAAACGGAAGCGATTTTATAATAAGAGCATGTGGTTTTCTCGAGACAATAAGCATTCCCAACCCAGTTCCTATTTGCGGCGATCAACCTCGTACGTCGACCGCGAATTTCAGGTCAAATATACTCGTTACATTCTGAGTGTGGCGTTGATAGCCGCGGCCGTTTTCATGATCCCGCTGCTCGTCTTATCGAATCAGAATTACGGTATTTTTCTTAAACTCGCCGACCTCATGAGCCCCGACATCAGCAAGTATATCAACAAAGAGCATCTTCAGCTCAACGTGGTTTTTGCCGTCACGCTTATCTCTTACGGCATCTTTTGGGCTATCTTCGGTAAAAAGATGACAGCAAAAATTGCGGGCCCAACTAAAGTTTTGCGCAACCATATGAAGCGAATTAGCCAAGGCGACTTCACTCTCGAAACTATTCGCATACGCGAGGATGACGAATTTAAAGAACTCATCAACACTTACAATTATCTCTATTCACTGCTTAAGGTGCAGAACGAACGCGATCTCGACACCCTTCGCACGTTACTCACCACCGTCACCAACCCGGTGGCTCAAGAACTGATTAATAATATGATTGAAGAGAGAGAACTTAAAACGACGCTGCAAAATAATCAGCCTCGCCGCGATAAACCTATTTTTTTGAGTGGCGAAGAGCCCGCTGCATCTCGCGGTTCACGTCACGCGTCTTGATAGAATCACGTTTATCACCCTTGGTTTTACCTTTCACAATGGCGATCTGCACTTTCACATAGCCTTTACTAAAATAAATTTTAAGCGGCACACACGACATGCCCCTTTCGCTTACGGCGGTGTAAATCTTGTTGATCTCGCTACGATTCATTAGCAGTTTGCGCAAGCGCTCGGGTTCATGATTATTGTAAGAACTCGCCTGATAAACACTAATATGGGCTTTCTGCAAAAATAATTCGTCACCGACAAAGCTAATGTAAGAGTCTTTCAAATTGCAATGGCCTTGTCGCAGCGATTTAACTTCGCTACCCGTCAGCACCAGACCGGCTTCATAACTCTCAATAATGTGATAATCATGACGAGCTTTTTTATTTTCAGAAATAATTTTAATGCTCACTGCGCGCGCTCTTTCATAAGCAAGAATAACTTCTGAAAGGTTTCTGCGGACAACTCTTCAGCTCGTACTGAATCTTTTATACCCTCGCCCGCGAGTATCTCGCGTAAAACTTCAATGCGATCTTGAAATGATTTTATCATAAACTTGCGACGAAATTGAAAGGCGGTCTTGATGAATTCGATAAAGCTCACGTCAATACGTGGGTCTACTGCCCGCCGGCGAAAGGCAATCACTCGACTGCTCACGTTTGGCGACGGGTAAAAATCTTCGCGAGAAGCATCAGTGACTTTATTAAGCGTCCAAAAGGTTTGCGCAATCACACTTAAAAAACCATAGTCCTTCGTGCGCGGGATCGCCATCAGGCGCTCAGCCACTTCACGCTGAAACATAAATACCAAATGCTCAAGCTCAGCCGGCGCCAATGATAAATCAATCACCAAGCGCGAACCAATTTGATAGGGCAAATTGCCCAAGATGAGAGAACCCGGTGGCCATTTCTCGCTCAACCAATCAAACTTAAGCGCATCGGCCTCAACCACCTGCTCGCCACGGGACCGCCAGTACTGGGCAAATTTGCGATCAAGTTCAATTAATTTGTGCGGAGCGGGGCGCTCAAGCAAACTCTCTGTGAGCGTGCCGAGACCGGGACCAATCTCAAGAATAAACGGCGGCTCACGTCGATCAATAAAGTTAAAAATCTGCTCGACCACGTGTTCACTAATTAAAAAATTCTGCCCAAGTGAACGTTTAGGCGAAATCTCTAAGAGCTGCAATTTCACCATAAGTTTCTCTTTCAAACTCAGATCTTTGCTATTCACCTCATGGCTGTTTGCATTTTTAGTCGTTGTATTTTTGCTCATGGCGCGACCTCGCGAAATTCACCATCAACGCTCGCTGCACTTGGCGCGAGGTCATGCTCACTTCGTTCACCGGTTTGTAGTCTTTGGGCCCCAGCATAAGCCACCATGGCCGCGTTATCGGTACAATATCGAAGCGGCGGGATAAAAACTTCTACGCCCGCTTTTCGGCCCCAGTCGAGGGCGCCCTCGCGCAACCTTGAATTAGCACTGACTCCACCCGTGAGCACCACACGCGGTAATCGTAGATTTTCGTGAGCCAATTGCACACGCGACATTAAAGAATCCACCACGGCCTCTTGAAACGAAGCACACAAATCGGCACGACGTTTGAGCAAATCTTCAGGCGGCAGAGAATCGACCAAGCGAATACCTGCTGACTTCAAACCAGAAAAACTAAAAGCATACGGGTTTTCTTTCACCACCGTTCGCGGCAAGTGAAAAGCTTTTCGCTGACCCTTTTGAGCTTCACTATCAATCAGTGCCCCGCCGGGAAAACCCAAGCCAATATGTTTCGCCAGCTTATCAAACGCCTCACCGGCAGCGTCGTCCACACTGCGACCCAAAATCTCATATCGGCCTAGACCCTTCACATGGCACAGCTGAGTATGCCCCCCACTCACTGCCAAAGCTAAAAAGGGATAACTGAGCTTTTCATATCGGGCAAATTTATCGTCATGCAAAAAGGCGGCAAGTAAATGGGCCTCAAGATGATTCACTCCAATAAATGGTTTTTTAAAAATGAGAGCGAGCGTCTTAGCCGTCACCACTCCCACTAGAAGAGAACCAATTAACCCAGGTCGTGACGTAACGGCAATGCCCTCTACCTGCGACCACGACATTTTTGAACGCGCGAACAACTCTTCGAGCAGCGGCAAAATTTGAAGCGTGTGATTGCGACTCGCGATTTCAGGCACGACGCCACCGAATGGTTTGTGCGCGAGGTCTTGGTTGGCAGCAAGGCAACTGACCACAAAGCCATCCTGGCGTACGATGGCCACCGAGGTGTCATCGCAGCTGGTTTCAATGCCAAGTACGTATTCGAATGTCGACATAAATCATCATTTCAGCGAGCGTAAGTTTTTCTGTGCTTTCTTAGCCCAATCGCTCTTAGCGAATTTTTCAGTGACCTCAGAGTAAAATGCTTTCGCTTCAGTTTTCATACCCATCTCTTGAAACGACATCGCCATTTTGTAAGTCGCTTCGGCGTAGCGCTTACCTGAAGGGTACGACGTACGGTACTTTTCAAAGGAAACAATGGCTTCCTTCCACTTCTTTTTACCGAAACTAGCTTCGGCACTATCGAAAGCACCTTTAGTGGGGGCACCAACGACGCTCGTGTCTTTATTACTAGCACCAGCTGCTTGAGCCGCCGCTAGTTCATCGACACGCTTTTGCAAAGCTACATTGTCGGCTTCAAGCTTGTTAATAGCCTCTTCATATATTTTCAATTTCTCTTGCAGAGTTTTCTTTTCATTTTGCTGCTCAATACCAGAGCCGGTCTTGTCGGCATTTAAAATATGAATACTGTTCTCAAGTGTTTCGAGCCGGCCATTCATACCGCGCACAAGCTCGTCCATCTCTTGGTACCGAACATCGTTGTCGGTGTTTTTTTGCTGCTCAGGCGTAAGCGTTTCATTTTTGACTGAATCGCGTACCTCTTGGCGTGTGACCAAACAGCCCGTCAGCAAGTACAAACCACTCAGCATAAGGACAACCAAAATTAAAAATCGATTTTGCGTCACTCGCTTTCTCCGTTCTCGGCTTTTTTCAATACCGAATAGTTTTCAGCGCGTTCTGCCAATTGCCGAGCCTGAAAAAAATTTTCACGGGCCTGGCTGTAGTGGCGTTCTTCATAATCGTTCTGTGCACGACGAAAATACTCTTCGGCTTGACGATACAGTCCCGGAGCATATCGCGCTCCACCTGCCTCACGAGCTGAATCAATAGCCACTTGTGCAAGGGAGTAATCTTGCTTCGGGGCTGGCCCCACGCAGCCCACAAGGCCTAAAATAAAAAGGCCGACTACCATCTCGATAATCAGCCTTGGCCTTTGCCTCTGTATCGTCATACCGTCGTGCCTATATTCAATTGCCTGCAGGCACAAAATTAGCGCGACGATTTCTCACGTAAACATTTTCAGTGTCGCCCAACTCAAGCGGTTTTTCTTTTCCATAGCTCACGATACTGATGCGACTGCCAGGAATACCCAAGCTACCCAAATACTCTTTCACCACTTGGGCGCGACGCTCGCCAAGAGCCAAGTTATACTCCACCGAACCACGATTGTCGCAATGACCCTCAATCTGAAGGCTGGCACCGGCGTTCAATTTCATCCAAGCGGCATTGGCTTTCAATTTCGCTCGAGCCGATGAATCTAATGCCGAAGAGTCGTAGGCAAAGTGAATGGTCTCAAGACCTTTAATAGCGCCACTGTCACTACCGCCGGGGTTGAAGTTCATGGGTTCAGCCGATACCGGCGCATCCTCGCTACCCGCTAACGTTGAATCCGTACCCTCATCC
>JAYUVI010000416.1:0-2846 GCA_043754135.1 Bdellovibrionales bacterium
GGGTCTTTAATCAGCTTCAACTCGTTGGCTTTTAACATAGCCGTCTGAACGGCTTCAGGCGTGTACCAGCGGTTTAATTTATCTTGGATTTCTTTTTCGCTGTGATCACGACGACTCAGCATGCGTAGCAAAGAGTTGTACGCCGACTCACTTTTTGGGTTTTTTGAAGAAGCCGAGTTTACCGTCGCCAGACGCCTTTTTCTCATTCTCATTGTCAGCTATGCTATCCCGCTTTGTTCCACGAGTCATCTCGACATCCATGGCCGTTAGGTTTTGCCATGCGTTTTCAATACGTTTACCGAAATTGGTGTGGTCGCCCCATTTTTTGCCATCCATTTGTGAAATCCCATTGTAGCGGATAGCAAAATTTTCAGGCGCTGTAGACGTTTTTAACGCCTCTTCATAAGTGATTTTGCCGTTAGCCAAGAGGTCCATCAGGCTCTGATCGAAGGAGCACATTCCCCAAGCGGCTTGGCTTTCTTCGATGGCATTACGTATTTCACTTGATCGGTTTTGATCCATAATAAGTTCAGCCATGCGGCCGTTATTGATCATGATTTCTAGAGCCGGGGCATAACCTGATTTATCTAGCGTTGTGCATAAGCGTTGGCCAATCACCGCCCCTAAAACGGCGGCGAGCTGCATGCGAACCTGTGTCTGTTGATGAGGCTCAAACGCTGCGAGAATACGATTGATAGTCTCTTGAGTGTCGAGAGTATGTAACGTTGAAAACACCAAGTGACCAGTTTCAGCGGCGAGTAGGGCGATTTCGATAGTTTCGCGATCACGCATTTCACCGATCAAAATGACATCGGGGTCTTGGCGCAGAGCCGCGCGCAAGCTTTGGGCAAAACTAATGGTGTCAGAACCCAACTCACGTTGGGTAATAATGCACTTGCGATCTTTCACCAAAAATTCAGTGGGGTCTTCGATCATTAAAATATGCTTACTTTGAGTGCGGTTGATGTGATCGATCATCGCTGCGAGAGTCGATGACTTACCTGACCCCGTAGCGCCGGTGACGAGCACGAGGCCGCGTTCACGTTCAGCTATTTTTTTAATGATGGGGGGTAGGTTGAGCTCTTCGATGCTTTTAACCACATCGGGTATGTTACGAATCACCATTCGCACGGTGCCTCGTTGCATGAGAATATTCATACGAAACCGGCCTACTCCCGATAAACCGTACGACACATCGATATCTTTTTTCTCGTCAAAGATGAGTTTTTGGCGCGCGTCCATTACCCCGAACGCCATGGTTTCTAGTTCTTTTCCAGAGATAGCCGTTAGTGAACTTGATAGCGGGCGAAGCGTGCCATGTTTGCGTATCACCGGGATGATACCCGCTTTCAGGTGCACATCGCTCGCGCCTTTTTGTATGGCGAGGCGAAGAATTTCGTCGAGGGTGATCATGTGGAGCTTTTCGGCTTTTTAGCCCCGAAACTCGACAAATTTTGCCACTCACGGCTAGACCGACCGAGGTCGAGGTGTTTAAATAGCGTCTATGCAAAGTCGTCGCTCGCTCGAAATGTCAGCCACTGTTTTTTATCTCGGTAAGCTGCCGCTTATGCCGGGCACATTTGGCACGATCGGCGCCATTCCCCTGGTTTTTTTATTTAATCTCGCTGATGTTTACGGTTACATGCTGCTCACGTTTGTCTTTGCGTTGTGGTCGGTGCGTGTGGCTGAGCAATATGAGCAAATGGTGCAAGATCACGATTCAAAAGAAGTCGTGATTGACGAAGTGGTCGGGTTTCTTGTCACTATGTTTTGGATGCCGCACACATGGCAAGCTTTTGCGGCTGGATTTGTATTGTTTCGCGCGCTCGATATTTTTAAGCCTTTCCCGATCGGCATGATCGACAGTCGTGCCAAGGGCGGTTTTGGCACGGTGGCCGATGATCTAGTAGCGGGAGTCATCGCCAATATTATTTTGCAGTTCGTGTACACGCAGACAGATTGGTTGGGCGTGAAATATATTTTCACAAGTTGATGATAGGTTCGTGACAGCCTTGATGCTGAAGGGCGCGCATGTCGAGTCTCACACATATTCATAAAACTTTAATTGAGCGCGGGCAGACTTTAAGTTGCGCTGAAAGTTGCACGGGCGGCTTGCTCGCGTCGATGATCACTTCGCAAGCCGGGGCTTCACGCTATTTTCTTGGCGGAGTGGTTAGCTATCACGGCTCGGTGAAAGAAAATCTTTTGCAAGTGCCGAAGTCGCTTATTCAAGCTCATGGAGAAGTGAGTGTGCCCGTAGCGTTGGCTATGGCGCAGGGTGCGCGCGCGACTATAAAAAGTGACTGGGCGATGGCCGTGACTGGAATTGCCGGACCCGCCGGCGGTACTACTCAAAAACCTGTCGGCTATGTTTGTTTTGCAGTCGTCGGGCCGGGTTCTGATTCAACAGATGTTCAATCGTTTGGTTCTCTTGATCGCGTGCATATTCAAAAACTTTCGGCTGAACATGCGTTGATGCTGCTTGAGAAAGCCGTGCTACGTTTGCAGAAAGAGCTGAAGTAACGGCTGGGTTTTTTCAATTCAATCCCACTGATACGCCATTCGTCGCAGTGGTCTTTTCTCGAATAAGTTCAAACTTCGGATAAATTTCTAGTGTCTTCTGCGGTTTAAATGCAGTTATGCGTTGGCTTCGTCTTTGCGTGATTCCCTAATAGTTCTTGACCTTTTTGTCACTTATGGGGGACAATGAAGATGGAAGTTCGGCCGCGAAGAATTATTACGTATTTCACACCGTCTCATCGTTCGTCATATGATGAATGGTTTGAAGATTTAAGCAGCAAAGAAGCCCAAGCGATAATTTCAGTTCGTATAGCTCGAGTTGAGGC
>JAYUVI010000417.1:0-3327 GCA_043754135.1 Bdellovibrionales bacterium
GCAACCAATTATCCCTGCCCTCATGTATGACCTCGTTTAAACACCCACGGGTTTTGCTTTAGGTAAGTCACTGTGCGAGTCACGCCATCGGCAATACTCACTTCTGGCGCCCAACCTAATTTTTTTATTTTACTGCAATCGAGTTGTATACGCGGGCTATCGCCCACCCATCCGCGCTGGCCACCAGTGAACTGCAATTGCGGTTTTAAATCGAGTTCTTTACAGATCCAGCCGATTGAGTCTGTCACCTGGCAAGAATCATCACGACCCAGATTAAAAATCTGAACGCCCTCAGGTTGTGACTCTAGACTGGTCAGCAAACCTTTTACGCAATCACCCACGTACATATACGATTTATTTTGTTGGCCATCCCCGAGCACCTTTAATTTCTCGGGGTGCGCGATCAGCTGATGAACAAAATCAAATACATGCCCATGAGAATAGCGCTCGCCCAAAACAGAAACGAAACGAAAAATAATCCCGGTCAACCCAAAACCAAAACAGTAAGCACTAATTAAACTTTCGGCCGCCAATTTTGAAGCACCATACAAAGACGTTTGCACGGGGAAGGGAGCCGTCTCTGGCGTTGGAAAAACTTCGGGCTCGCCATAAACAGAACCTGTCGATGAGAAAACAATTTTCTTCACCTGATGTCGACGCATGGCTTGTAAAACGTGGCTCGTCACTAATGTGTTTTGTTCAACGTCTTTCTGCGGGTGATTGGTACCAAAACGAACATCGGCATTGGCCGCTAAATGAAAAACGATTTCTACACCAGGCAGATAGGCATCGAGCGCTTGAGGATCAGAAAATAAATCTAAATTTTTGAACTGAAACCCTGGCCGATCGCTGGCGCTGGCTAGAAACTCTTTGCGCCCGGTGCTTAAATTATCTACAGCGATCACTTCGTGACCTAGATCTAAAAGTGCATCGACCAAATGACTACCAATAAATCCAGCACCGCCAGTTACAAGATATTTCATGATTTATAATTCTCCTAGTTCGGTGCCAGAATTGGTGTTGCCAATAGCTTCAAAAAATGGCAACTGTGATGATATCGATGAAATTATCAATTTGTGTACCTGTTTATAAAGAAGAAGAAAATATAAAAGAGTACGTAAAACGAATGGTGCCCCTGCTGCAAAAATGGGTGGGTGAAAATTACGAAATCATTTTTGCGCTAGACCCTTCGCCAGACCAATCTGAAGCTGTTATTCATCATTTGCATACGCAAAACCCACGCATTAAAGGTTTGGTATTTTCGCGACGTGTCGGCCAGCCTAAAGCCACTCTCGCCGCACTGGAATTTTCTAAGGGCGAAGCTGTTGTGGTTATGGATGTGGATATGCAAGATCCACCTGAGCTCATTGGTGAAATGCTAGAAAAATTCAAGCAAGGCTATGAGGTCGTGTTGGCGCAACGAACCAGTCGACGTGGCGAGACGCTGATCAAGCGACTGGTGTCGTATCTTGGTTACAAACTCATCAATCGAATTGCCAACGTTAACATTCCGCCCAACACCGGTGATTTTCGTTTGATGAGTCATCGCGTAGTACAAGAGTTGGTGCGCTTAAAAGAGTCCCATGGTTTTTTAAGAGGCATGGTCGCCTTTGTTGGCTTTAAGCAAGCCATAGTGACATTTGAACGACCTGAAAGATTTTCAGGTGCTGGCAATTACAATCGACTTTTGGGCTCGGTTTTAATCGGTATGAATGGCGTGGTCTGTTTTTCAAATCAACTGCTCAACCTCAGTTCGGTATTTGGTTTTATCACCGCCACTTTTGCATTCTTAGTGGCCGTCGCCTACCTCATTGCTAAATTGGCTGGTGCACCTTTTCCCATCGGTAATCCGACAATCGTTATACTGGTGTTGTTTTTTGGCGGCGTGCAATTAGTGAGTATAGGTATATTGGGCGAATACATCGGCCGTATTTATGACGAAGTGAAACAACGACCTAAATTTATCATCGATAAAAAAGTCGGTTTAGAGTAATGCAATGTTTGATTTTGGCCGGTGGCCTTGGCACTCGCCTTAGTCAACTGACACAAAATACTCCAAAAGCATTGGTCAAAGCAGCAGGCCAACCTTTTGCCAGCCATCAACTAAAATATTTGCGTGAACAAGGCGTTACCGATGTTGTCTATAGCATTGGCCACTTCGGCGACCAAATTCAAACTTTTGTGGGCGATGGTTCGCAGTGGGATTTGCGTGTACGTTACATTGACGAAGGTCACAACTTACGCGGCACCGGCGGCGCTCTTCGCAAGGCTTTTGATGCTGAAGTTTTACATGATTATTTTTTTGTAATGTATGGGGATTCGTTTTTGCCCATCGAGTTTAAACCCGTTTATCAAGCTGGGGCGCAATCTTCGTCGGTGGCGATGATGACCGTTTTAAAAAATCACGGGGCTTGGGACCAAAGCAACTGTCATTTCAAAGATGGAGTTGTGACCCTCTACAGCAAACACTCCGAAGTTCGCTTAAAAGAACAGTTTCAATACATCGATTATGGCCTCGCGGTGTGGAGTAAAAATGCGGTGGCCAGGATTTCGTCTGCCGACAAAACCGATTTGGCTGATGTCTACCAGGAACTGAGCGAACAAGGTCTTTTGAAAGGCTATGAAGTCTCTGAGCGTTTTTATGAAGTGGGCTCAATTGAGGGCTTGGAAAGTTTTGAGAAGTTCGTTAAAAATAAAGACTAATATACGAGTACATGCACAGACCGAGATGCAGACGAAATACATCGAACAGAGAAACCGACAAAATATACAGACCAAAGATATTAACAAAAGGTACCGATAAAAAATACAGGGAGAATTTATGCAATTTTTGAAAGACTTGAAAATTAAAATTTATGCCGACGGCGCCAATATTGAAGAGATGAAAGCAGCTTACAAGTCAGGTGTTGTGCAAGGTTTTACCACCAACCCGACGCTTATGAATAAAGCTGGCATTAAAGACTATCGTCAGTTTGCAGAAGCGGTCTGTCGCGAAATTACCGACATGCCGATTTCTTTTGAAGTCTTTTCTGATGATTTTGCTGAAATGAAAAAACAAGCGCATATCATTGCTAAGTTTGGTGCCAATGCGAATGTGAAGATACCGATCACCAACACAAAGCGCGAAACGGCGATCCCGTTGATTCAAGATTTACTGGCTGACGGCATTAAGTTAAATGTGACGGCGATTTTCACTAAACCTCAATTGATGGGCTTACGTGAAGTGATGAAGCCAAAGGACGATGTCATCGTATCGGTATTTGCCGGCCGAGTGGCCGACACGGGCGTCGACCCGCTGCCGATGTCATAGACGATGCCCTCCTGGTG
>JAYUVI010000418.1:0-5113 GCA_043754135.1 Bdellovibrionales bacterium
GGCCATTGTTGACGACGCGATTTCTGAAGGCCCTGAGACTTTTGTGGTCACTCTGACAGCGGTTTCAGCTAATGCCTCTTTAGGAACAGATAAAGTTCACACGCACACGATTAATGACAACGAGTCAGCGCCGACGGTTTATTTTGCTGCTGCTTCGGCTAACGCTAATGAAAACGTCGGCACGCAAGATGTCGTGCTGACGATGAGCGGCGCGGCGAGTGTGCCCGTGGTGGTGACATTTACACCAAGTGGTACGGCGACTGGCAGCGGTACTGATTATTCTTTGTCAGCGACGACTTTGACTTTCGCAGCGGGGGAAATAAGCAAAACTTTAGTGGTCACCGTTGTCGACGATGCTCTTGGCGAACCGGCTGAGACTGTGATTTTAGACATTAATACAGTCACGGGCGGGGGAGTGACTGAAGGTGCACCAGGCGCGCACACTTTCACGATCAACGCGAGTGATACTCCGACTCTGCAATTTGCTACCGCGACTTCCTCGGTTACTGAAAATGTCGCTGGAGGCACAAAATCTATTGTTATTTCCATGGCGAATACCACAAGCGCTGCTGTGACAGTGGATTACGCGATTCAAGGCTCTTCAGCTGCTGGTGTTGCTGACTATACATTAGTGGCGGGTACGGCGACTATTGCAGCTGGCGCAACGAGCGTTACGCTAACGGCCGCTATACTAGATGACACGATTTTTGAAACTCCGGATGAGTTTGTTGATCTTTTACTTTCGAACGTGAGTTCAGGTGCGACACTCGCTGGACAGACGACTCACCGTATGACGATTTTAGAGAATGAAACGGCGCCTTTGGTGCAATTTTCTGCGGCGACTTCGACTGTGGCTGAAAACGTGGCCGGCGGCAAATTGGTTTTGACTATTGGTTTGTCGGGTGCGGCTTCGAGCGCCGTGACGGTTGATTATGCTTCTGCTAATGGCACAGCCACCTCAGCTGCCGACTATACAGCGATAACTGGCACGTACACTTTTGCTGCTAGCGCTACGAGCGGAACGCTCACGATCTCAATATTAAATGACGCCATTTATGAAGGTAGCGAAGACTTCGTTGTGACTCTCACAAACGTAAGTGCTAATGCGGCGCTCGGTACAAATGACGACAACACGGCGACTATCACCGATGACGAAACTAATCCGACTATTCAGTTTTCAGCAGCCAACACCAACGTGAATGAAAACGTGGCAGCAGGCTATGTTGTTTTGACCGTGAATTTATCGGGCACTGTTTCTTCAAATGTCACCGTTGATTTCGCCACGGCTAACGGTACGGCGACGGCGGCTGCAGATTACACTTCAACTTCTGGTACTTTAACGATTGCCGCTTTAAGCACCTCGGGCACAGTCACTATTCCGATTTTGGATGATGTGATCACTGAAGGTGCCGAAAATTTTACGGCGGCGCTTACTAATCAGAGTGCAACGGTTACTTTAGGTGCGAATGATGATCAAACAGTGACGATTTATGATAACGAATCACCACCGATTATCGAGTGGACTGCGGCGACAGCCACTGTGGCTGAAAACGTAGCCGCAGGCGATGTGGTTTTGACGGCGACCATGTCAGGTACCGTGGCAACGGCAGTGACAGTGAACTATGCAACAGCTAACGGTACAGCGACGGCTGCTGCGGATTACACTTCGACTTCAGGTACTTTGACGATTGCGGCTTTAGGTTCGTCAGGCACAGTGACGATCCCGGTTTTAAATGATGCCATTTTTGAAGGCTCGGAGACTTTGACCGCGACACTCACTTCGCCCTCGGCTAACGCCACTCTAGGCGCGACGACGGTGAACACGATTACGATTACTGATGATGAAACGGCTCCGACCATTCAGTGGTCGGCAGCGACGGCCGCGGTTTTAGAAAACGTAGCGGCCGCTTATAAAGTTTTGACGGTCAATTTGTCGGGCACCGTGTCGACTGCGGTGACTGTGAGCTATGCGACTGCTAATGGCACCGCGACTGCGGCTGCAGACTATACTTCGACTTCAGGTACGTTGACGATTGCGGCACTCGGGACAAGCGGAACGGTGACGATCCCGGTGACTGATGACACAGTTTATGAAGGTGACGAAACTTTAACTGCGACGCTCACTTCACCAAGCGCGAATGCGACTCTCGGTACAGTTGACGTGAATACACTGACTCTTACAGAAAACGATGGTCAGCCGGTGATCACTTTTCAAGCGGCAACACAAAGTTCAGGCGAAGCCGATGGGTCGGCTAACGTGGTTGTTGTTTTGTCGAACGTGAGTGTGCAGGCCGTAACAGTCGCTTACTCAGCTGGTGGCGGGACCGCTGTAGGTACGGGTACAGATTATACCTTAGCGGCTGGCACGCTCACTTTTGCGGCTGGTGCAACTTCACACACAATCAATTTAACTCTGATTAACGATAATATAACGGAACCAAGCGAAACTTTTGACATTGCATTGGCGACACCGGCCAATGGCACAGTCGGTGTGCCAGGTACGCAGACCCATACAATTGTTGATAACGAGGTGGCGCCAACCGTACAATTTGCTTCAGCAACCGGTAGCACGAATGAAAATGTGACCCCTGGTGGTATTGTGGTCACACTGTCGAACCCGTCAGCTACTGCGGTGACAGCCACTTACACGGTGGCTAATGGCACCGCTACAGGTACGGGTACCGATTTTACTTTTGCTACTGGCACGCTCACTTTGGCTGCGGGCGCCACCGCTCTTACGTTGGCCCCAGTGATGGTCGACGACGCAATTGCTGAAGGCGCCGAAACCTTCACGGTGACGTTATCGGCTCCAAGTGCCAGTGCCACTCTTGGCACGACGACAGTTCACACACATACGATTAACGACAACGAATCGGCCCCGACAGTTTATTTTGCGGCTGGCACTTCGAATGCGGCTGAAAACGTTGGTACGCACGATGTAATTGTAACGATGAGTGGAGCATCGTCTTCGGCCGTCGTGATCACTCTTACGCCGACTGGTACAGCGACCACGACAACAGATTACACTTTGTCGGCAACGACACTCACTATCGCGGCGGGTGCGACTGGTCACACTGTCACCGTCACGGTAGTTGACGACGCTCTCGGCGAACCGGCAGAAACAGTTATCCTCGACATCAATACAGTCGCCGGTGGTGGCGTGACAGAAGGCACCCCGGGTGCGCACACATTTACGATTAACGTGAATGATACTCCGACGCTTCAGTATGCTGCGACTACTTCGAGTGTGGCTGAGAACGTAGCTGGTGGTTCGAAAAATATAGTTTTCAATTTAAGTAATACCGCTTCAGCTAATGTGACGGCCGATTACTCGATCGTCGGCACAACGACAGCTGGAGTAGCTGATTATACATTGGTGGCAGGAACAGTGACTGTGGTCGCGGGCGCCACGACTGCGACGATCGCAGCAGCCATTTTGACCGACACGATTTATGAAACTCCAGATGAATTTTTAAACCTAGATTTAACTAACGCCAACGTGGCGGCGACGCTCGGTACGAATGTCACGCACAGAATGACGATCACTGATGATGACGGCAAGCCGCAAATTAATATGGCTTCGGCGACAGACTCGGTGGCTGAAAATGTAGCGGCCGGTTATAAGGTCGTGACTGTTAATCTCAATCATGCGGCAAATGTGGCGATCATTGTCAACTATGCCACGGCTAACGGTACAGCGACGAGCGGTGCAGGCAACGACTATACAGCAACAAGTGGCACTCTGACGTTTGCTGCTCTCGCAGCAACAGGCACAGTGACTATCCCGATCTTAGATGACGTGGTTTACGAGGGCGATCAAGATTTTACAGTGACCATTTCTTCGCCTAGCACTGAGGCGACACTCGGTGCAACGACAGTCGACACTGTGACGATTTTAGAAAACGATGCGGCTTTTAATATTTTAGGTATCGTGGGCACAGGTGATGCGGTCGAGGATAATATTTTAGGCGGCACGACAGTGAACCCAACTGTGAATTGGGAGACTGCTCCAGGTGCGACTTCGTTCGACGTGACTATTTTTGAGAGCGACGGCACGACAGTGAAATGTGCGCTTGTTAATGCACCTGGCGTGCTCACTTATAATTTTTCAAGTTGTAGTTTAACAGCGGGCTCAAGTTATAAAGCCCGAGTGGTGGCAAAAAATGGTGCGGCATCGCTGGGCCCAGCGGCGAATTCTCCGTTTACATTTACAGTCAATCGCATGCCAACGATCACGACGAGTGGCCCTTGGTACGTTTTGAGTGGCGGTACAATAGATATCGATGCGCTTTATGCGGCAGCACCAGCTGTGGGTACGGCAGCAGATGCTGATGGCGACGCGGTCACCTTTACTGCTGTAGGTACACCGACTAGTGGTGTGGGTGGCGCAACGAATGGCACTTCGAAAGTTACATACGCGGCGAACGCACATGTCGGCCCAGACACATTCACATTTACAATTACCGATGCAAAAGGTGGCACAGTTTCTGGCACGATGACCGTGTATGTAGTGACTGCGTTCACATGGACAGGCGCTGCTGCAAATGGTGATTGGGCGGCGGCCGGCAACTGGTGTACGGCTATCAACACGAATAAAACTGGATGCACCAACACAGCGGGTGCTGCGCCTTCGAATTCAACAACTGCGTCGCATATTGCTGTTCTATACAACGAAGTCTGCGGAGCGAATTGCAATGTGAGTGCAAACAGTGGTGCTAACTACACTATGTACGGCATGAAAATGCTTAGCACTTATACGGGCCGGACGATCACGCAAGTGGCAGCTAAAACTATCACTGTTGGCGTAGGCGGTTGGTCACAAGCTGCTGGTACTTTTACTGGTGGCAATTCGGCCATCACTATTGGCGCCGCGATGACACTTACAGCGGGCACTTTTACGGCCACCAGCGGGGTTTTAAAAATACAAGGTGCCGATGCAACTTCGACTATTTTTACGCAGTCGACTGGTTTCCTATTTACACATAACAGTGGTACGGTGACCTTTGAGGTGCCGGCCGCCACCTCGGCGCCCATCCACACGATTTCGCTGGCTGATGTCGTTGATTTCTACCACTTGAAATTGCAGAACGGCGATACAGGTTCGTCGGCGAAT
>JAYUVI010000419.1:0-13923 GCA_043754135.1 Bdellovibrionales bacterium
TATTTGTAAGAATAGAAACGTTTAAGCCAGAAGAAGTGCTGTCGCATATATTTCTATATTGCGCCAAAATGGCCTGTTTACATTCTGAAGAATCATTCAGCAAACCCGCGGGCATTGCAGATTGCTTAGTATGGCCACTATTTTTCGGTGCGAAAAAAGGAGTATTAGCGCTCAGTTATTTGGGAGAAGAAACTTTGAGGAGGGAATACATTCACAGGCTGTTTAATTATTTACGCAAAGAAATTTCACGCCGAGAACAAAATATTACCTATAATCAAGATGCTTGCTTGCGCCCAGGGAAAGCAGATCTCATGTTACCACTTGAGGGAGAAATCTTTAGCGCCCAAATGCATAACGCTAAGGACCTCGTAACTATTAAATGCCTTGAGGTGGTCGAGCAGAATACCGTCGTGACAGCTGACACAAACAACACGGAAAATAAAGCGAAAGTGAAGATAAAGGACTTATCACCAGACTTATCACCAGAGGTAAACCTTTACCTACACATGCCGGAGAATAAAAAGTATTTTTTGTATCTGAGAGAGTCAGCGATGCTCAGTCTAAAACAGCACAAGAAGTTGGATGGCGCCAATGCCAATATTTTTGTTAAAAATGAAGACATCAATAAATTTAAAGAAACTGTTAACCGCAACAAGACGATTCAAAAACTTTTTGTATCTAAAAAGGGCGGCTCATCAGCTGCTTAGGCAAAGCTTAAAGTAGCTTCGAAACTACTGCCTCAATTTCTCCACGTATACGCGCGAGCCCTTTTTCTGTCGAAGATTCAAATCGCAGAACTAAAACTGGTTGCGTGTTTGAGGCACGGGCTAAAGCCCAGCCATCTCTATAGCTAATACGAATGCCATCAATTAAATTAACGGAATAGTCGGCCCCAGTGCCGGTAAATACAGATTTAAGGGTCTCAACAATTTTAATTTTCTTTTCTTCAGTGGTGTCTATGCGTATTTCAGGAGTGTTGTATGCAGGAGGGAAGTCAGCCAGAATCTCGCTAATTTTTTTTCCGGTCTTAGACAGTATCTCAACTACTCGCAAGCCGGCATAAAGAGCGTCATCGTAGCCGTAGTTACGATCGGCGAAGAAGATATGACCACTCAACTCACCGCCGAAGGGCGCTTTCTCAATTTTAATTTTTTCTTTAATCAAGCTATGGCCGGTCTTCCACATAATAGGCGTGCCGCCGTGTTTTTTGATGTAATCATAAAGGCGGTCAGAGCATTTCACGTCGCCAACAATTTTTTGACCGGGGTTATCCAACAAAATAAATCGGCTACAGAAAGCGATCAGCTCGTCGCCGTAAAGCATGGCCCCGGTGTCATCGACCACACCAATGCGGTCTGCATCGCCATCGAAGCCAATACCAACAACTGATTTTGTTTTACGAACAGCTTCTGCCAAGTCTTTTAAGTTTTTCTCAACAGTCGGGTCGGGGTGATGATTGGGGAAAGTCCCATCAGGTTTTTCAAACAAAATTTCTGGGTTGAGGCCTGCAGCTGAATAAAGTTCGCGAGCGACGATTCCCGCAGCGCCATTCCCGCAGTCAATTACCAGGGGCACTGGTTTCAGTCGCCCAAATTCCTTTTTATAGCGAGCTACATACTGCGGTAAAATATTGAGCGAATTTTGTGATCCTTTGCCTTCAATAAAATCGCCGCCGTTAATGATCTTTTTTAAATTTTGAATTTCTTCACCGAAAATAGTCGAGCGTCCAACTGAAATTTTGAAACCATTGTATTCAGGTGGGTTGTGACTGCCAGTCACCATTACAGCGCCGTGAACACCCGGCACCTCGAATGTCGAAAAATACGAAATGGGTGAAGTGACGAGCCCAATGCTGGTGACGTTGCCACCGCTCGATAAAATACCATCTGCTATAGAATTACTGAGTTCAGGACCTGACAAGCGGGCATCGTAACCAACAGTGAGCAAAGGGTTTTTAACGCCGGTTTTTTTAGCAATGTAAGCTACTACTGAACGACCAAGTAAGTACGCAAAGCCTGTATCAAATTGCTCTTTGTAAACACCGCGAATGTCGTACTCGCGAAAAATAACTGGGTCGAATATCATTTCGTACTCCTTTTCACTAATTTCTCAGCCATGGTGAGCACGCTAATCATCGAGCCAGGGTTCGCACAATTAGTACCAAAGATATCTTTTGCGGTGCCGTGGTCAACACTCAAGCGCAAGAAGGGTAGTCCGAGGGTTGTATGCACGCCCTGATCGTGACCATGCACTGTTTTAAACGGAATAAGGCCCTGATCATGATAAGCGCAAACATAAACCGAATAACGCCCCCAAGTCGATTTCAAAAAGGCAGCATCGGGCACAAGCGGGGTCTTAAGTACATTTGCAGAGGGTGGGAGTGTCGATAAAAACTTTTTATAGAGAGTGCCCTCTTCGAGACCAATTAAACCATTTTCACCGGCATGGGGATTTAAGCCAACAAAAGCTATGGGTTTGCTTTGCAGTATTTTAGGTAAATAGGAACGAAGTTTTTGCGCCGAAGTGAGTGCGTTCGACAAACTTTTTGCGGTCAGACTTGTGGCCACAAGGTTAAGAGGAATGTGCCCGGTCGCGAGCACAACGTTAAAATGTTCGCCCACAAAACCCATGTGAACCGAATCGCTTTTAGCAATTCTTTGTAAAATATCGGTGTGGCCGATATCATTGAAGCCACTGGCTACTATTGTCTCTTTAGAAAGGGGCCCGGTGACCATGGCAGCGTAATCGCCCTTTAAGCAGCGACGCGCAGCCACCTCGACCCACAATGCGGGAGAACTGTTGTCAGTTACAAATTCAAGCGATTCATAGCCGAATTGACTGCGGACACGCTTAGCAAGTGCGGCGAGAAAGCGAGGTGTGGACTCATTTTGAAAAACAATAAATTTAATTTTTTTGCGCGGTCCAATTTTATGAAGCGCCTTGAGTGTGACCTCAAGACCAATGCCGTCTGCATCGCCGGTTGTAATAGCAATTAGCGGGGCAGGTGTACGGGCTGTCATAAATGATTGCTCAGGTTATGTGTTGATTTTTATATACGCCGTTTTTCTGCGGCTTTCGACCCAGTTACGAAATTGCTTTTTAAAATTTTCTGAAAGCAGCTTGCGGTGAATATCGTCACGTTTAGATTCAAACTCTGGTGAGGGCACGAGAACTTTTTTAATTACTTTAAAAATTCGGTACCCATCGGGCATTGCAACGACAGCCGAAACGTCGGTAACACCCATTTTGGCAATGACCTGTTCCACATCTTTGTTGAAATCGGTGACTTTAAAAGTGCCAAATAACCCGCCTTGGACAAAATGAGGGTCTTCGCTATGTTGCGCGGCTAAAACTTCAAATGGAACTTTTGAGCCTAACTTAGCAAAAACACCATCTGCGCGTTTTTTTGCTTCGTCAGGGCCGCCATTTGTTTTAAGAAAAAGTATATGTGCTAATGTGTATTCAAACACGAGAGCTTTAGCAGAAGAATAGTTCGCGATGTAATAAGAAGTGATGTCTTCATCAGAAATTTTAATTTTCGACGTCACTTCTTTCTGTAGCAAATTTTGACGCTGTAAACTTGTTTTAATAAAATCTTGGTAATCAGAATAGGCGACGCCTTCGTTTTTGAGCGCAGCCTTCAACTGATTGCGGTCGACACCACGAGAACGCGCGATATTGCCAATTTCGGCCTCAACTTGCTCAATCGGCGAAACCAAGCCCGTCGAGCGAATTTCCGAATCAATAGTGCGCTCGTCGATCAGATAATCGAGAAGGAGCTTTGTATCGTCGGCCACTTTTCTGCGGTCATACATATTGAGCAGAGCTTCGTCGACCAGACCATTAGAACGAAGTTTTTTTTGAAAACCAGTGACGTCCGACTGGGTGATAATGTCGTCATTCACTATAGCGAGAATACGGTCAATAGGTTCGGCGTGAAGTGGAGCCGTGAAAAAAAACAAAAAACTCAAAATGAAAGTTAAAATTAAAGTCGGCTGAGTGATCATAAGTCCCTCGTATGAATAGTGATGCTCTTTAAAAAATCATCGTCTTTAAAAACGCGTGCTCTTAAAACCTGCTCTTCTAGCCAACTTGAATAAAGTTCTTGTTCGTTATCAGTTTGCACTGCGAGCTCAACACGTTTTTTAGCTTCATCAAATGGAAGTGTTTTTGCCACGCGCTTCGCGGTCACTTCAAAGATATGGTACCCGAACGGGCTCTTCACAATCCCACTACGCTGACCGACATTCATTTTAAAAGCGGCATCGTAGACATCGAGCACACCTTTTTCTATCCACCCCACATCGCCGCCATCAGCACCCTCGGGTGTAGTCGAAAATTTCTTCGCGAGCTCACTCAATGGCTTGCCCGAGTCTAATTCTTTTTTTATTCTTTGCGCATTCACGTCGGTGTCAGATACCACTTGCCGCAAGCGCACGGCTGCCGTGACCTGAAAAAGAGATTTGTTTTTTTGGTAGTACGAAGTTAAGTCGCTCGGTGTGATCGGCTTAGATTGTTTGCGTAAATCCTCGATCACCAATTTTTCGAGAAGTGAATAACTTAGACGAGACTCCCAAATGTCATAGGTTAATCCTTCTTGTGCAAGGGCGCGACGAAACGCAATGTCATCTGGGTATTGCCCTCGCATTTTCTTAATCTCACTGTCGAGCTGCTCTTTGCGCACAAATAGCTGCTTGGCTTTCGCCCAATCTTGCGTGATCACGTGAACAATAAAATCCCGCACGACTGCATTTTTGGCCTGACTAATCACGGCCGAGTCTTTCGCCGAAAGAGAGTTAAATACTTTAAGGCGTGCCCCGAGTTGCTCAGAAAAGTCGGCCGCGGTAAGGCCGGTCTCGTTCACTTTGACGACAACATGATTTTTATAGTCGGATCGGTTTTTAGTGCAACCCAATAGGAAAACAGTTGATACAGTTAAACCTAATTGAAGAAACCGCTCTAAATGGTGGCCAGAAATCATTTCAAAGACTTAATCAACTTTTCATTTTTAGTCACTGAGTAACGGCCCTGAATTTTCTTAAAATAAGCGTCAAAAAGAGCTTTGCGCTTCACGTTCATCACACCAGCACGAATAGAAACATGATCGGCTTCTTGAAAGCTGCGGCGACCCGTCAGCTTAATGATGTGGTAACCCATAGGGCTTTGAAACGGGCCTGCAATTTCACCGACTTTCATTTTCAGAAGGGCGTCATAAAGGGCAGGCACGTTGTTGATCTGATTTTGGTAACCAATATCGCCCCCCGTAGCTTTGCTCAGTGAATCGTCAGAATAGAGTTTTACCAGCTCTTCAAACGGCCGCTTACTACCCTTTACTTCTTTCAAAATTTCGCCAGCGCGGTCACGTGCGATTTTTTTTTGATCCTCAGTGGCGCCACGCTTCACTTCGATGAAGATATGACTTGAGCGCAACTCAGGCTTTTTATTATAGCTGTCCTTCATTTCGGCTTCGCTAATTTTGATAGAATCGACCTGACTACCAATTTGCTTTTCAATGTAGCCCTTGTAGAGTTCTTGGCGAATGCGCTCCTTCACAATGGGGTCATTTTCTAATTTCATTTTTTCGGCTTCTTGCACGCCCATTTCATAACGAACCAAATCATCTAAAAAGACTTCCGGCGTAGGTGGATTAATTGTGCTTTTTTTTACTTCTTCATAACGTTTTTTGAAATCTTCTAAAGAAATTTCAATATTGCCGACCTTGGCCACGGTTTGCGCGAAAGTAGGCTGTGAAGCGGTGCTGAAAGTAAAAAGAAATAGCAAATCAATAAGCATAGGAACCTCTTTAAATATTGAGAACTCTACATGAAAAAGCTAACACCCGCCTTTAGGGGTCGCAATAAGATTAGACAGATGCTGCCTTGCCCCATCCATGCGGTTGGCCAGCGCTTTTGGTAACAATTCGCGATCATCTTCAAGAAATTTTGTCGGCGCATTTATGGGTTCAGCAAGGTAAATTGTGACCCGCGAAAACGGATAAGGAATGTAACTTTGATCCCAAGATTTTCTTAATGTGAGAACGGGGTCACAAACAGCAACGATAGGAACTATCGATGCTGAACAGATTTTTGAAAGCTCGAAAACTCCGAATTTTGGCAGGTGCTTGGGGCCGCGTGGACCATCAATCGCGAGAGACGGGATACGCCCACCACGGGTCAGCCGAATCATTTCCTTAAGTGCGGAGGAACCACCTTTTTTTGTGCCCGATGACCCGCGCGCCGCCTTACCACCTAAACGTTCGGCAACGAAAGAGACAATGTCGCCATCCTTACTTCGCGAAATCATCATCGCGATCGGATAAATGCGCGCGACCAAAAGCAATGCCTGGATGTCGCAATGCCAATGGGCCAAAATAAAAGGGTGTTTTTTTTCGACAAATTCTCGCACTTGCGGATGCACATGCATGCGCACTCGCCACGTGGCAATTAAAAAACGGTAGAACCAATAAACCAAAAGTTTAATAAACAACTGCATTACTGCAAGATCGCCTTAAACTCTTCTGTCAGCGCGGGTATCACAGAGAAAACATCACCGACAATACCGTAAGTTGCTTTTTGAAAAATCGGTGCTTCAGGGTCAGAGTTAATGGCCACAATCACTTTACTGCCGCTCATGCCTGCCAAGTGCTGAATCGCGCCTGAAATACCGCAAGCGATGTATAAAGTGGGGGCCACGGTTTTGCCCGTTTGACCCACTTGCGTAGCGTGTGAAACCCAACCAGCATCAACCACCGCACGCGAAGCTCCCACAGTCGCACCGAGAACAGCCGCGAGATCTTCAAGTAATTTGAAGTGTTCAGGACCCTTCATGCCGCGACCGCCAGAAACAATAATGTTGGCTTCAGTTAGATCGAGTTTAGCCGAAGCACCTTTTACAATCTCTTTAATGCGTGTTCGTAAATCAGTTGGTGGAAGTGCGATTTTCTTGATGGCAGCCGTGCCTGAGCCAGCCGTGCCAACGGGCAACTGATTAGGTCGCATCAAAATAATTTTAATATCACAATTAGCAAATTCTGCTTGAGCGCTGCACTTACCCGCATACATGGGACGACGAACTTGCGCCGCTCCACCATTGAAAGTCAATTCGGTACAATCGCTCACAACGCCCGCACTTAAATTTTGTGCCACTCTTGGGAAAACGTCTCTCGCAAGCATTGACGAAGACGCTAAAACATAATCAGGCTTCTCAGCAGTAAACGTTGTTGCAAGTAAATGAGCATAAAGTTCGGGGTTATAATTTTTCAGATTTTCATCTTCACAAACGATGGCTTCTTTGACTGACCACGCACCCAATTTTTGGGCGAGAGCCTCAGCACCCGGACCGACAACAACAGCATGAATGTCGTGACCCGATTTTTGCGCTGCTGTTAAAAGCTCATAAGTGCCGCGTTTAAAATCGCCATTAGCGTGTTCTGTAAATACGATGACTTTTCCCATTCATGTGCTCCCTTAAATGACTTTGGCTTCTTCGCGAAGCAAGCGCGCGAGTTCTTTTGTTTGAGCCTTGGCATCGCCGCTCAACATTTTCACAGCTGGCTTTTCAGGTGGCAATTTAAACTGAGTCATTTTTATGCGCACCCTACTGGCATCAACACCGAGATCGCCCAAAGCATATTCTTTGAGCACCTTTTTCTTCGCTTTCATAATGCCCGGCAGGCTGGCGTAGCGAGGAGTGTTGAGCCCTTTGTTAGCGGCTATGAGCGCGGGCAGGGGCAATTCATAAATTTCTTTGGTGCCGCCTTCAATCTCGCGTTCAGCTGTAAGCGTGGTTCCCACGAGTGCTAATTTCGAAACCACAGTCACGTGTGGGATAGCTAATTCTTGCGCCAACATTTGGCTCACACTTGCGGCGTTGTCGTCGATAGCCAATTTGCCGGTTAAAATTAAATCGAAAGCGCCTTCCTTTTTGATCGCGGCCGCAAGCGCAGAAGCGGCTACGGTGGCGTCAATAGTATCGGGAGCATCAACAGCGACCGCTTCATCAGCTCCCATTGCGAGAGCCGTTCTTAAAACTTCAGCGGCGCGGGGTTTTGGGCCGGCGGTGAAAACGTACACTTGCGAACCACCATGGGCTTCGCGCAATTTCAGCGCTTCTTCAACCGCGTGCTCATCGTAAGGGTTCATGACCCATTTGACTCCGGTGAAGTCGATGCCCGAAGCATCAGCCTTCAGCTTAATTTTAGTTTCTGTGTCGGGTACTTGTTTTATACAAACAGCTATTCGCATGACGCCTCCAGATGATGTTGAACTTATAACGAGCACCAAAAGAAATTGCAAATGCAATACGGTTCATTTAACGTGAAAGCAGTCATCAAATTTGAGCGTGCGCAGCTTTCACGGGGAATGCACCATGGATCAAAATTCCTATTTCTGTTCGACTATTGGACGTAAACAAATTATGGCTCTGGCGGGTCTAGGCTTATGCGGTTTTGTGCTGATGCACGCTGCGGGCAACATGCTTATTTTGGGTGGGGCTGATACTTACAATCGGTACAGTTACGCCATAATTCACAACCCACTCATACTCGTTGCCGAATTGGGTCTGCTCGCGATGTTCGTTGCGCATATTTTGTTGGGCGTGAGTGTAACACTTCGTAATTTTGCCGCTCGCCCAAAGGGCTATGGCACGTGTGCCAAGGGCGAAAAAAGAAATTCACTGACGACAAAGACGATGTGGATTCAAGGTTTGATTTTACTCGGCTTCGTGATCTTGCACCTTAAAGATTTCAAATATGGGCCTGAATATACAACCCAAATTGATGGTCTTGAGATGCGTGATCTTTTTAAACTGGTATACGAGGCGTTTCAAAGCCCGTTTTATGTGGGCTGGTATATTGCGGCTGTGGCGATTTTGTGTTTTCATCTGAGCCACGGTTTTTATTCGGCTTTGCAGACGCTTGGCCAGAATCATCCGAAGTATATGCCTAAAGTAAAGTGTGGTTCGGTGTTGTTCGGCCTTGTTGTTGCGGCCATGTTTATTAGTCAGCCCATTTACATGATGTTTTTCTACAAGGGATAATTTATGGCCAAAAAACTTGATGCGAAAATTCCGAGTGGGGCGATTGAAGAAAAGTGGGAGAACCATAAATTCGACGTAAAACTAGTGAACCCAGCTAATAAACGTAAATTCGATGTGATTGTCGTGGGCACGGGGCTAGCAGGTGCTTCAGCCGCTGCGAGTTTGGCTGAGCTAGGTTATAACGTTAAAGCATTTACAATTCTCGATTCGCCTCGTCGTGCGCACTCAATTGCAGCGCAAGGTGGTATTAACGCTGCCAAAAATTATCAAAACGATGGTGACTCGGTTTATCGATTATTTTACGACACCGTTAAAGGTGGCGATTTTCGCGCTCGCGAAGCCAATGTGTACCGTCTAGCTGAAATTTCGCCGCACATTATTGATCATTGTGTGGCCCTCGGCGTGCCGTTTGCTCGTGAGTATGGTGGCACACTCGCCAATCGTTCGTTTGGTGGCGCGCAAGTTTCGCGTACATTCTACGCTCGTGGTCAGACCGGGCAGCAACTTTTACTGGGCGCCTATGCAACGATGAATCGCCAAATTGCTCTCGGTAAAGTGCAAATGTATTCGCGTCGAGAAATGCTCGATGTAGTTTTGGTCGATGGCCAAGCGCGCGGTATTACGTGCCGTAACTTAGAAAACGGTGAAATTGAATCGCACACAGCTCATGCGGTACTTATTTGTACCGGCGGGTATGGTAACGTGTTTTTTCTCTCGACTAACGCTAAAAATTCGAATGTTACAGCGAGCTGGCGTTGCCACAAAAAAGGCGCGCTGTTTGGCAACCCTTGTTACACACAGATTCACCCGACCTGCATTCCTGTTTCAGGTGACTATCAATCGAAACTCACTTTGATGTCTGAGTCTTTGCGTAACGATGGTCGTGTATGGGTGCCAAAAGCTGTAGGCGACAAGCGTGACCCTGGAGCCATCCCCGATAGTGAACGCGATTATTATCTCGAGCGTGTTTACCCGAGCTTTGGTAACTTAGCGCCGCGAGATGTTTCATCACGACAAGCCAAATATCGCGCCGATGAAGGCCGCGGTGTTGGTGACTCTGGTCTCGCTGTGTATTTAGATTTTCGCGATGCCATTAATCGCCTAGGTGAAAAAGCGATCAGCGAAAAGTACGGCAATCTTTTTCAAATGTATGACAAAATCACCGGCGAAAACCCTTATAAACGCCCAATGAGAATTTACCCAGCCGTCCACTACACAATGGGCGGGCTGTGGGTCGATTACAACTTGATGAGCACAATCCCGGGGCTCCATGTACTTGGTGAAGCTAATTTCTCTGATCACGGGGCTAATCGCCTTGGTGCTTCGGCGCTTATGCAAGGTTTGGCGGATGGGTATTTTGTTATCCCGTCGACGCTGGGTCATTACTTGGCATCGACGTCTTTGAAAGCGGTTACAACAGATCACGAAGCTTTTAAAACCAGTCAAGATGAAGTGAAAGCGCGCCTAGATAAATTTCTTCACATGAAGGGTTCACGCACTGTCGATGATTTTCACCGCGCGCTCGGCAAAATTATGTGGGAAAAAGTCGGTATGGCGCGCAACTCAAAAGGGTTGAACGAAGCGATTTCGCAAATTCAAAAGTTGCGTAACGAATTCTGGCAAGATGTGCGCGTGCCGGGAGATAACAGTTATAAAAATGAAGAACTAGAAAAGGCCGGTCGCGTAGCCGACTTTTTAGAACTCGGCGAATTGATGGCCAAAGACGCGCTCACACGTGAAGAATCATGCGGCGGTCACTTTCGCGAAGAATATCAGACTTCAGATGGCGAAGCGAAACGCAATGACGAAAAATTCTGTCACGTGGCTGCTTGGGATTACACCGGTCAAGGCGACAAAACGAACTGGAATCTCGAGACTGAGCCGTTAGAGTTTGAAAACGTGCATTTGGCAACACGAAGCTATAAATAAAGCGAGGGTGCTATGGGTGGCGGTTCAAAAGAAAAATTAAATTTGAAACTAAAAGTATGGCGTCAAAAGGGCCCAAATGATGTCGGTCACTTTATGGATTACGATGCAAAAGACATTTCGACAGACATGTCTTTTCTCGAAATGCTCGATGTGATGAACAATGATTTAATAAGAAGAGGGCAAGACCCCGTGCAATTCGATCACGACTGTCGTGAGGGAATTTGCGGTTCCTGTTCACTGGTGATTAATGCGGCTCCGCATGGGCCCGATAAAGCCACAACAACTTGTCAGCTGCATATGCGCCGTTTTAAAAACGGTGACACACTTTATATTGAACCCTTTCGTGCACGAGCTTTTCCCGTCGTTCGTGATTTAGTTGTCGATCGTTCATCCTTTGATCGTATTCAGCAAGCCGGCGGTTTCATTTCGGTGAATACCGGCAATTCACAAGATGCGAACTGCCTCCCGGTACCTAAACATGATGCGGATCGCTCTTTCGAAGCCGCTGCGTGTATCGGTTGCGGCGCTTGCGTAGCGGCCTGTAAGAATGCTTCAGCAAGTCTTTTTGTCGCGGCGAAAATCACACATCTAGCACTGTTGCCACAGGGCCAAGCTGAAAGAAAAGCGCGTGCGCTCAACATGGTGGCCCAAATGGACGCGGAAGGTTTTGGCGCCTGCACCAACACAGGCGCCTGTTCAGCAACTTGCCCTAAAGAAATCAGCTTGGAAACCATTGCGCAAATGAACCGCGATTATGTACGCGCAAGTGTTAGCACGCGACCAAAATCATCAGGCGCTGACGGCGGCTTCTAATAGCGAAGTGGTCATTCTAACCATAATGCGAAAGCCCTATGTCTTGAAAAGGGGTCTCCTGCACGTCTCATCTTAAAATTTGATCTCGATTCAGGCCTAAGAATATTTTCAGCATCTACCGATCTGAGGGAAGGCAGAGGCGGGCATTCTGTGAAAGATATTTTGGCTGAGATGGGTTTTAACAAAGAGGCTCCATTAGAGACGCAAAAAGCGTTTTTCAAACATCTCATTGCCGCAGCCAACGCAACATCTTTACAAAAATATGCCCAAGTGAGCGCAGAGAATTGCAACCACACAGACGAAAGTCCAGGCGAGACGAAAAGCATGGTTCAACTTGAATTTGATCTCTCTGGTCACTCGTCCAGACGAGTTTCCTAAACATTACCAGGTCGATTGTAATCAAAACGTAACTTGACTTGCCAAGGGTCTAGCGCGCAGCGAAACGAAAAAGGGCCTGGCACCTCTTATTTTTCTTGGTACCATTTTGGAACTGCCGCGGAATGGATTCCGCATAAAGAAAAATAAACGAGGGGGGCTCGATGATTCACGGAAGGTTTGTAAATTTGGGTGCTGCGCTAGCCGCAACGCTATGTTTGGCCAGTGCACATGCAGCAATTCAAGCAGAATTTGTTCCCGGCGAATACGTTGTAAAGGTTAAAAACACGCAAGCGTTTCGGGCATTTTCTCAATCACCTATGGTCGGTGTGGAAAATGTGAGAACAATATTAAAAGATCAAAATCTATTGTTAGTAAAACGAAACATGTTAGAGACTGCAGATCATGCATTGGCGATGATGAACGCCAACCCATCATTTGAGGTCGTTGAACCAAACTACATATATAAAGCTAATCGCTTACCCAATGACCCTAAGCTTATTGATTTGTGGGGATTAAAAAATACCGCACAAAAAGGTGGCCGGGTTGGTGTTGACGTTGGCGCAGAAAGAGCTTGGGAAATTCAAACAGGTAGCCAAAATGTTTTGGTAGCCGTAATTGACACAGGTCTTGACTACACTCACCCCGACATTATGGAAAACGCTTGGACCAATCAAGCTGAAGCCACTGGACAAGCGGGTGTTGATGATGACCACAACGGATTCATCGATGACATTCACGGTTATGACTTTGCCAACAACGATGCCGACCCAATGGATGACCACGGCCACGGCACACACGTTTCAGGCACAATCGGAGCTAGAGGCGATGACGGCAAAGGTATAGTAGGCGTGAACTGGAATGTTCGTCTTATGGGCGTAAAATTCCTTACAGGTGGCGGTTCAGGTACTTTAGAAAATGCGCTTAAAGCGATCGACTATGCGACTCGCCAAGGTGCCATGATCGAAAGTAACTCATGGGGCGGCGGCGGCTTTTCACAAACTTTGAAAGAAGCCATCGAACGTTCACGTGATAAAAACGTAGTGTTTGTCGCGGCAGCTGGTAACGACACCAACGATAACGACGCAAATCCTTCTTACCCTGCGACATATGATGTGGCGAACATCGTTTCTGTAGCAGCTATAGATAACGCCGGTGCACTGGCGTATTTTTCTAGCTACGGTAAAACAAAAGTTCACGTTGCAGCTCCTGGTGTAGATGTCACAAGTTCAGTGCCATTCACTACTGATGCTAGTGGTTACGCGACTTGGAGCGGGACTTCTATGGCGACTCCTCACGTTTCGGGTGTTGCGGCTCTCTTGCTCGCGCAATTCCCCGGCATGACTTATGCGGATGTGAAAGCACGTCTGATGAAAAGCTGTCGTCCTTTAGCAGGCGTACGCGGTAAAGTGGCTTGTGGTGGGATGGTGGATGCTGAAAATGCTTTGCTTGATCAAACTGCGCCACCTGACATGGAAGACCCTTTCAACTGGCCTTCAGTTGCGAAAGAAACGTCTTCAGTACACCCTTACGGCAACAATGCGTCGGCTGATTTTTCAGTTACCGTTGATGGCGCGAGCGAAGTGGCGATTTATTTCGAAAAATTTGAAACTGAGCGCGGCTACGACACTGTTGAATTTAAAGATGCAACAGGCGCGGTTATAGCTACATGGAGTGGTGTTCACAATGGTGAATTTTCACCACCGGTGAAAGGCAATACCATTTACATGACGTTTAAGTCTGATAACACGGTCACAGGTTACGGCTTCG
>JAYUVI010000420.1:0-2244 GCA_043754135.1 Bdellovibrionales bacterium
TAAAATAGGCAGTAGACCAATCCCGCTGACCGATCAAAGGCCCCCAGGGGGTCAGTCAATTCGACGAAACAGGGGTCAGTCAATAGGCGAAATTTTGTAGCAATCAAAGCCAGATCTAAATGATATTCATCCACGTCTCGCCATCATCAATGAGTCCTTTGGCAAAGGCTTCGCGAGAGGTGTCTTTTGACCCAAACAATGGACCCAATCCCTGCGATTCTAAAAAATCTTTTAAAACATTCCAAGCTAACTCATGTGTGGATTCAAAAGACTGAATAAGTCCCTGCTTTTCAAGATCTGACAACGGTCTCGACTGGCTCAATTCAACGGCAGATTTTAAATTTGAATAAGCAGTTGAGAAATTATCTAGTCTTTGCTTCCATCGAATATCAGGCGACTTTGTCACTCTCAGCTCCACACTTTTTTAAAAGGATAGTTTGAGAAATATTTGATGTCATTTATGTTTTTCGCAAGGGTTTTCAAGTCATGCGGCCACTTGGCCCGCTATTGATTTGCTTCAAAAAAAAATCGGCGCCTTTTGAGCGCCGATTTTGCGATATGAGTTGATGAACCAGCGTTATTAGAACGTGGCGTGCAATCCCAGCTCGAGACCTTTTTGCTCAAGGTCTAGGTCTACGCTATTTTCTTCGCCAGTTTGATTCATGCTGATGTATTTTAGGTCCAAACCGAAGTTTGAAGTGAATTGCGTACCGACGCCGACCTGATAACCAAAGAACGGTGTATCAACAGCCTTTTTAAGGTCTCCAGGGGCTTTTGTTATGTATGACAAGTTCAAGCCACCGAACATATAGACATACTGGTTAGCAGCGAAAGCGACGTTACCTGCTGCGCGTAGAAAATTATAATCTTCGGAATCAACTTCGCCGACAAGATAAGCTAAGTCGCCGGTAAAACCTATTGAGCCCACCGGTAAAGATGCATAACCAAACGCCAATCCAAATGTGTCATCCATATCAGCTTTATCGGTTCGGCGATTTACGCTGTTTTCTTGTTTGAGTTTTATATCAAAGCTTGGCTTTAAAAACGTCAAGCGAAAGCCTTCAGAGGCACCACCATAACCGTATTTAAGGTCAGTAGGCGTGGGCGCTGAAACTGATGATTGGGCGAAAGCGTGGCCCGCAAAAAAGAGAGCGGCTAAAAGAGCCAGAACTTTATTCATAAGATCTCCTGGTAAAATAGTGGTTGGGTGACAACGCCATTTGCCACCACCTTGTCGAAGGGTCAATCGCCAGTTGGTCTATTGTCATATAAAGCGGGTCTATGAAATTTTTCTACAAGTGCCGCAAAGTTAGTCGTTTAAATTTGAGTTTAGTGACTTTGTTTGTGTGCGAGCATGTCGCTACCGAGAGGGCGCCAAGCTTCGTTGTAGATTTCGAATTTGCCTGACTCTTGCATTTTTACGTACAGGGTTTTTTGGCCAATGTCTTTTAATCCGTCAGATTCATAATTCTGTTTAAAGCTGATCACCGCTTCATCGCGTTTCATCACTAAGAATGGTTCTTCAATATCGACTTTGATAAACGCATATTTTTCGTTGAGTGATTGTTTGTAACGGCGCCAATCACCGCGATCCATTTTCACAGCTTTAAATTGATCGGCGTAATGGCTCATATATTTGTCGAGATCTTTAGATTGCCAAGCGCTTTGCCATTCGCTGAGCCAAGCTTGTAAGGCGGCGCGACGGGTGGTGAGTTTATCGGGTTTTACGTAAGTCACTTTATCAAGAATCAACATCGGCGTGCTGCGCAGATTAATTAGGGGAGTTAACTTTTCAATGATCTCATTGCGCACAACTACGCAGCCTCGTGACCCGCGCAAAAGTGAAGTCGTGTCGGGTACTGCGTGCAGCCATATTCCCCAACCGGTTTTGCCTGCCATTTGGTCAAAGAAATTTGGGTAGTCGAGTGTGAAAGCGCGGCGGCCGTATTGATCGAAATCTAAAGTGGGGCCTTCGAGACGATCTTGAAAGAAGTAAATACCCTCGGGAGTTTTAAAATCTCCCGCCGCTATTTTGTCGCCTTGAAATTTGCCAATATCCATCGGGAAGGTATCAAACAGCGTCGCCGTGTCTTGGCCTTGCTCCCACACAGTTAGAGTTCGATTCTCTTTATCTGCAATAAAAATATGTTTGGGTTTTGAAGACGACGAACTCACCATAATAAAGTTCTCAGGCACCAGACCAGCAGGCGGTTTGACGGCTGACGGATCAAAAGTTTTAGCCAC
>JAYUVI010000421.1:0-3189 GCA_043754135.1 Bdellovibrionales bacterium
CTTAACTTGCTCCATATTTTACAAATCAAATCAAGGTAGATTTTTATTATGGCAGACGGACACATTATTCCAATAAATATAGAAGACGAAATGCGCGGCGCTTACATCGATTATTCGATGTCGGTAATTGTTTCTCGTGCTCTTCCCGATGTACGCGATGGTTTGAAACCCGTTCATCGTCGAATTTTATTTGCCCAGCATGAACTAAGCAATACACACGATAAGCCCTATAAAAAATCAGCCCGTGTTGTTGGTGATGTGATCGGTAAATATCACCCACATGGCGACACCGCGGTTTACGATACAATGGTGCGCATGGCGCAGGAGTTTTCTTTGCGCTACCCACTGATCGATGGTCAGGGGAACTTTGGTTCTATCGATGGCGATTCTCCGGCGGCACAGCGTTACACCGAAGTGCGAATGACTCGGTTGGCAGAAGAAATTTTAGAAGATATTGATCGCGAAACGGTCGCTTGGGGACCGAACTACGATGATTCGTTACAAATTCCGCTTGTTATGCCCGCGAAGTTTCCGAATCTGTTAGTGAACGGGAGCTCAGGTATCGCGGTCGGTATGGCAACTAATATTCCACCCCACAATTTGGGTGAAGTTGTAGATGGTTGTTTAGAATTAATAAAAAACCCAAATCTCCGTTTGGATGAGTTGATTAAAATGATTCCGGGCCCGGACTTCCCTACAGCGGGCATTATCTCTGGCACCACAGGAATTATTTCGGCTTATAAAACCGGTCGCGGCGTTATTACCCTGAAAGCTGTTTCAGAAATTGTTACGAAAAAAGATCGCGATTTTATTATTATTTCTGAAATCCCTTACCAGGTGAATAAAGCGAAGCTCATCGAGAGCATCGCGATCTTAGTTAAAGAGAAAAAAATCGAAGGCATTTCAGATATTCGTGACGAGTCGTCAAGAGAAGGCATGCGCATCGTGATCACGTTAAAGCGTGGTGAAAATGCGCAAGTGGTTTTGAATCGCCTCTATAAATTCACGCAGATGGAACTGAGCTTCGGTATTATTATGCTCGCACTTGATTCGCGAAACCAACCGAAGGTTTGGAACTTAAAAGAAATGCTTGAGGCCTTCATCGCTCATCGCCGGGATGTCGTCACTCGTCGTTGTATTTTTGATTTGAAAAAGACAGAAGCTCGCGCGCACATCTTAGAGGGTTTGAAAAAAGCTCTTGATCACATTGATGATGTGATTCAAACGATCAAGGCTGCGCGTGAAGCAGAGATCGCCAAAGCGAACTTGATGACTAAGTTCAGCTTTTCAGAAAAACAAGCGCAAGCCATTCTCGATATGCGCTTGCAACGTATTACTGGACTCGAGCGTGATAAAATCACAAAAGAACTTGATGAAGCCGTCACGCACATGAACTGGCTCAAGATGGTTTTGTCTGACGTGCACGAGATTTATAAAATCATCACGAACGAATTGGCCGAAATAAGAAAAAAATATTCTAACGAGCGACTAACAAAAATTGAATCGGATGACACAGAAATTGATGATGAAGACCTGATCGCCAGCGAAGATATGATCGTATGCATAACAAATTCGGGTTATATCAAGCGCATTTCAACGGATGAATACAGATTACAAAAGCGCGGTGGCAAAGGTCTTAAAGGTACAGAGACGCTTGAAGAAGACTATGTCTGGAAGATTTTTTCAGCTAACACTAAGTCAACAATTTTAGTGATCTCTGACAAAGGTAAGCTCTATTGGCTGAAAGTGCACCGTATCCCCGAGGGGTCACGTACATCTAAGGGCAAAGCAGTTGCGAATATTTTGAGCCTGTCACCAGGCGAGAGTGTGCGCGCAGTTATTTTAGTCGATACATTTGATGCGGATAAATACATTGTGATGATCACTGAGCAGGGCATTATTAAAAAGACCAGTCTTGAGGCCTTTTCACGTCAGAGAAATTCGGGTTTGATCGCGCTCACGACAGATCTCAACGACAATGTTATGGACGCACAGATTTGTGAAAACGGCAGCCACATACTTGTAACGACCAGTGATGGCATGTCGATACGTTTTGACCAAGATGATGTAAGAGCCATGGGCCGAGCAGCTCGTGGAGTGAAGGGCATTACCCTGAGCACAGACAAAGACAAGGTCGTTGGTATGGATATAATACCTGCTAATTGCAAGGATAACGTCTTAGTTGTTTCGACGTTGGGTTATGGCAAGCGTACAAATGTGGAAGAGTACCGAATACAAGGCCGCGCCGGATCGGGCACCATCACACAGAAAGTCACAGATAAAGTGGGTGACGTCGTTTCAGCAAGACTTGTGACAGAAACTGATCACGTCATGATTACGACTAATAAGGGCCAATCGATTCGCATGAAGGCCTCAGACATTTCAATTATCGGCCGCAACACTCAAGGCGTGAGACTGATTAATCTGAACGCGGGCGAAGTTGTGACTGGGATGACCCTGATTGCGTCTGATGCTGAAAGTGAAGAAGAAGGTCTAAGTGACCCGAACGCGATCCAGTAAGTCGGTAATACTCCTTTTTATAACTGTATTTTTATTGGCCTGTGATTTATCTTTCACAGGCATAGAATATCGTAAGGGCAAAAAGCAGTACGACCATAACAACTACAAGCCGGCGATCAGTCATTTCAAAAAAGTTATATTACGCGACCCTTCGTCAAAATATGCGCTGGAATCAGCACGATTAGCGGCGCGAATTTCATTTTTTGAAACCAAGCAATACACGGATGCTATCGATTTCTATAAGCACCTTATTCAATATTCAACTTCAGAAAAAGAACGAAGAGAAGCTCAGGGACGTATCGCTAATATTTATTTTGAAAAAACGGTCGATTATAAAAAGGCCATTACTGAATACAATAAAATACTGCTTCTACCTAACTCGAACGAAGAAATTGTTGAGTACAGATTCAACCTGGCTCGCGCCCATTTTTATTTAAATGAGTTTCGCGAGGCGCAGAGTGAGATCGAAAGTGCGCTAAAAATTTCAGAGAACAAAGAAAAAAATTTCGATCTCATGATGTTATTGGGAAATCTTTTCTTCAACACAAAACGGGGCGCTGACGCCATAAAAATTTCTCAATGGCTTTATCAAATTCTTCAATATCCTCATAACAAACTATAATGTTCATGTCGACATTGTCTGTCTTTGCACGCTCAGGGTATTTTTGA
>JAYUVI010000422.1:0-2163 GCA_043754135.1 Bdellovibrionales bacterium
GCACTAGTTTCGCTTGTTGTTACCCCGCCACTTTCGGCCGCGACAAACCCACCCCAATCTCGAAAAAAACTCAACTGACTGTGATTGGTCTCGTGAAAAATATTTTGATATTCTAAAATGGCCCATAGAGCTTCGCGGGCGCTCCAATTGAATTCGCCAAATCGACCGGCTAAAGCCATACGCTCGATCACATCGGATCGTATTTTTGATCGCTTGATTAAATCGGCTAAATTTTTAAAATTCTGCGTGTCGCGCTCGGCAATTAACGCCTCGACGTCTTTCTGAGCCACACCTTTCACCACACGAAAACCGAGACGAACAGTGTTGGGCGCTTCGATAGTGCAATCCCATTGCGAATTTTTAACCGAAACCGGCAACACATTTACGCCATTGCGAATGGCCTCGTAAAAAATCGTGTCAGGCCTATAAAAACCCATGGGCTGCGAGTTCACTAACGAGCAACTGTACTCCGCGGGGTGATGACATTTCAAATAACACGAAGCATAGGCTAGTAACGCAAACGAAGCCGCATGACTTTCGGGAAAGCCGTAGTGACTGAAACCTTGTATATGCTGAAAAATCTCATCAGCGAATTGCTGAGACATACCGCCCTTGAGCAGGCCCTCCATCAAACGTTTCGCCATGAGCTGAATGGGAGCACTCGATCGCCAGGCATTGATCGACTTTCTTAACATGTCAGCCTCACCGGGAGTAAACCCTGCGAGCTCTATAGCGAGCTTCATAATTTGCTCTTGAAAAAGTGGTATGCCTAAGGTGCGACCCAAAATACTTTCTACAGTTTTATTCGGGTAATTAATTTTTTCTAAACCGCGCCGGCGCCTTAAATAAGGATGAACCATTTTTCCAACGATCGGCCCCGGGCGTACAATAGCGACTTCCACCACAAGATCATAAAAATTCTCTGGTTTGAGTCGACCGAGCATCGACATTTGTGCCCGCGATTCAATTTGAAAAACACCGACTGTTTCACAACGTTGAATCATCTCATAAGTCGCTTTATCGTCTGCCGGCAGTTCGTAAAGTTTTTTATTCACCATCTTCAATGTTTTTTGAAGGCAGGTTAAAATGCCAAGCGAAAGCACATCGACTTTAATTAAACCTAAAGTGTCGAGGTCGTATTTATCCCATTGAATAATAGTACGCCCCTCCATACGCGCAGGTTCGACGGGCACTATTTCAGTAATGGGGTCAGCACTCAGGGTAAAACCGCCACTATGAATCGACAAGTGACGGGGAAAGCCCTGAATTTCATTCGTCACCGCCTCAATTTGTCGCCGCAATTTTTGCGGGTTGGGCAGATTTTTCGTGAGTTCAAAAAAGTCTTCCTCCACTTTTTTGGCTTTCATAGTCCCCACAGGTACGCCAAACGCTTTACACACTTCACGAAAAGCATTGCGGTACTGATAAGTCACGATGGCGCTCACCATCGCTGCGCGATCACGCCCATATTTTTCGTAAATATATTGTAAAACCTCTTCACGGCGTTCATGTTCGAAATCGATATCTATATCCGGTGGCTCACCACGTTCGGCACTTATAAACCGTTCAAAAAGTAAATCCATTTGAACAGGGTCAATGGCAGTAATGCCTAATACATAGCAAACAGCTGAATTGGCGGCCGAGCCACGGCCTTGACAAAGAATGTCGCGGCTCTTAGCGAATTCGACTATGTCGTAAATGGTGAGAAAATAATCGGCAAAACTCAACTCGTGAATCAATTTTAACTCAGTCAAAAGTTGCTTTTTCACCCGGTCACTTAAACCATTTTTATAACGGGTCGGAGCTTGTGCCCAAACCAAATGCTCAAGGTACGCTTGGGCTGTGTAAGAAGCGGGGATCCACTCGGACGGGTAACGATACTTCAGCTCGGCTGGCGAAAACGTGCACGACTCAGCAATTCGCAAAGTGTTCTCTAAAGCGCACGGCAAATCTTTATACAGCTGACGCATTTGCCTTACAGATTTTATGTAGCGCTCACCATTAGGTTGTAATTTGAAACCCACTTCGGTGAGAGGCTTTTTTTCGCGAATGGCCACCAAAACGTCTTGCACTATTTTACGGCGTTTTTCGTGATACTCGACATCGTTTGAAGCCACTATCTCAATAGTCAATTTCTTCGCCAAACCTAAAATTTGATTGACG
>JAYUVI010000423.1:0-5355 GCA_043754135.1 Bdellovibrionales bacterium
GGTATGACAAAAAAAATATTTGGCGCCGCGATCGGCCTAGGGCTTATGTTCGCCCTCTGCGCGTTCGTGT
Organism: Bdellovibrionales bacterium; assembly: GCA_043754135.1. GTDB lineage: Bacteria > Bdellovibrionota > Bdellovibrionia > Bdellovibrionales > UBA1609 > RBG-16-40-8. The sequence goes on from JAYUVI010000423.1 coordinate 71, forward strand.
ACGCCCTCGTCCACAATAAAATTAATCTCGGCTACAACGATGGTTATGAGCCGGAGCAACCAATTCCATACTCGCATAAATTGCACGCGGGTAAATTGGGGATCGATTGCAAGTACTGTCACAACACCGCTGAGGTTTCGCGACATGCTTCAATCCCGCCGCTCAATGTATGTATGAACTGTCACTTAACTGTGCGCCAAGTGGGTGGCAAAGACAGTCCCCACATCGCGAAGCTAGTTGAAGCTTACGAAAATAATAAACCCATCGAGTGGTTGAAGGTGCATTTGCTACCTGATCACGTGAAGTTTAATCACGCGCCTCACGTGAAGGCCGGCAAAGCTTGTCAAGAATGTCACGGCCCTATCCAAGAGATGGAAGTCGTTAAACAAAATGCTTCGTTGTCTATGGGCTGGTGTGTGAACTGTCACCGTCAACCAGAAAACAATGCTCCCATTAATTGCGGTACTTGCCACTACTAGAGACGAGAGGTTCATCAATGTCGATCACCAATGAAACAAACGGAAAAATGAATAATCAGTCTCATGATGACCACAAGCATGAAACGTCAACGGCAGAAAACGCGGTGGTGGCTTCAGGCTCGCCGAAGTATTGGCAGACGCTCGAGCAGTGGCGCCAAGATGAAGATTTTAAAAAAGTCGCTGAACGCGAATTCGTGTCTTCGCCGCTTTCTGATATGTCGGCGGATGAAAACATGGCCGCGATTTCTTCTGGTGACGGTGAAGGTGGTTGGGCGCGCCGAGAATTTTTGAAATTAATGGGCGCGAGTCTTGCGCTCACTTCATTCGGTTGTATTCGTCGGCCCGCAACTAAAATCGTGCCTTATGTGAATCGCCCGAAAGATGTTATTGAAGGTTTGCCGAATGAATATGCTTCTTCATATGTCGATGGCAGCGAAACTTTCGGTATTGTCGTGCGCACACGCGAAGGTCGCCCGATTCACGTGACCGGCAACTCTCTTCACCCTGTGAACAACAGCGGTATGTCAGCGCGCGCTCACGCCCACGTCCTGTCACTGTATGACCCCGCCCGCGCGACCGGGCCTTTACGCAATTTACTAAATGAAGCTAAAACTGCTCGCGATACGGTCAACACGAACTATGAAAAAGCCGATGCTGACATCGTGGCCCAAATGAAAAAGGGCGGCGTGGCTATTTTGTCAGGCAGTATTGTGTCGCCCTCGTTGAATCGAGTGATGAATCAATTTGTCAGTGGTACCAGCGCCAAAGTTTACAAGTGGGAGCCTCTCTCGCACGAAAATTACACACGTGCACAGGAGCTGAGCTACGGTAGCGAAGTGGCCCCTCGTTTGGTGCTTGAAAAAGCCAATTTAGTGGTGGCGGTACAAAACGATTTCTTAGGTACTTTCTTGCAGCCGACACAGCAAATGGCCGGGTTTGCAAAAACTCGTCGCGCGGGTGCGGGTATGAGCCGTTTAGTGGTGTTTGAATCATTAATGTCACTCACCGGTGGCAATGCCGATTCACGACATCGTGTTCGCCCCAGCCAGGGCCTTGATGTATTGATGGGCTTGTTGCACGAGTTACTCGTAAAAAATAAAGTTTCAAGTTACGCCGGGAACGACGGCCTCACTTCGATCGTGAGTGAATATGCGGGTGCCGAAGCTTCTCTGGGTCTCGAAGCCGGAGTGCTAGCAAAAACCGCGCAAGAATTGTGGGCGGCGCGTGGTGAATCACTCGTGCTTGGTGGCCCTGACCTCGCGTCACAAGTAGCGGCCAATCTTTTGAACTCAGTATTGGGTAACGATGGCGTGACAGTGGATTACGCCCGTTCACCGAATATGGGCTTTCAAGGTTCAACGAAGAGCATGAACGCTTTAATCAAAGCGATGAATGCGGGTTCGATTAAAACTTTAATTATTCATGGTGTGAACCCGGGCTATGCTTTGCCGAAAAAAGCGGGTTTTACCGAGGCTCTAGCTAAAGTCGACATGGTGATTTACACCGGCGACCGCAACGACGAGACCGGTAAAATGGCCCACTACATTCTGCCAGATCACCACATGCTTGAGGGCTGGGGTGATGTCGAAGGTCAGAAAAATGTCGTGTCGGTGCAGCAGCCAACGATTATGCCTCTCTACAACACTCGCGGTTTTGGTGACACGTTGATTGCGTTTGGCAAGGGTTTGGGTCTTGGCGGTTTCGGTGCCATGGAGACCTTTCATGACGTCGTAAAATCAGCCGCAAAGGGCGACTGGACTACTTATTTACAAAACGGCGTCGTCGATGAGTCCAGCCGTAACGGCGCAAGCGGTGGCCGCAGTTTTAATTCTTCGGCGCTCTCAGTAGCAAAGAAAAAAGAGACTCCAAAAGCGGATTACGAACTTGTGCTTTATGTGAATGCCGGTTTGAAAGATGGCACAATGTCGAACGTGCCGTGGTTGCAAGAATTCCCAGACCCGGTGACTAAAATCTGCTGGGACAACTACTTATGTGTTTCGCCTAAGACGGCATCGAGCAAACACATTCGTGAAGGTCAAATCGTGAAACTGAAAGTCGGAGACACTGAAATTTCAGTGCCGGCGCATATTCAGCCCGGTCAAGATGATCGCGCATTAGGTCTCGCGTTGGGTTACGGTCGCACTGATGCCGGTAGCGTGGGTAATGGCATAGGTTTCAATGCATTTCAATTAGCCGGCTTCGGCGAAGACGAAACACGCTTTCACAATTTGTCAGCGACAATTTTGCCAACTCAAACCATGGCGCAGCTCGCTTGCACACAAGGCCATCATACAATGATGGGGCGGCAGATTGTGGTCGAAGCGACTCTTGATCAATTCAAGCAAAACCCTGAAGCCAACATTCATCGACATAAAATCATCACCGCATGGTCGGGTTTTAAATATGAAGGTCACAAATGGGGAATGTCGATCGACTTGAACCTTTGCACCGGCTGTTCAGCATGTGTGATCGCTTGCCAATCTGAAAACAATATTTCAGTGGTGGGTAAACAGTACATTCTCAAAGGTCGTGTGATGCATTGGATGCGTCTCGATCGTTATTTCGTTGGCGACGAAAACAATCCCGATTCTGTGCATATGCCGGTGCTTTGCCAGCATTGCGACAATGCTCCGTGCGAAACGGTTTGCCCAGTGGCCGCCACTACGCACTCAGATGAAGGCACGAACGACATGATTTACAACCGCTGTGTGGGGACTCGTTATTGCGCGAACAATTGTCCTTACAAAGTTCGTCGCTTTAATTGGTTCAACTATGCACGCATGAACCCTGAATTGACTGAATCGCCAATGCATATGCAGCTTAATCCCGAAGTCACAGTTCGCGAGCGAGGGGTTATGGAGAAATGCAGTTTTTGCACTCAGCGCATTCACCAAGCGAAAACCAAAGCCAAACTTGAAGATCGCCAATTGCGTGATGGCGATGTCGTGACTGCATGTCAGGCTTCATGCCCGACTCAAGCCATTGTGTTTGGTGATTTGAATAATCCGGAGAGCAAAGTCGCTCAAGCACTTAAAGATGCTCGCCACTACTCGTTGCTTGAAGATCTCAACACTCGCCCGGCCGTTCAGTACGCATCGAAAATTCGCAATAGCGAAAAATTAAAAGGTGAATCGCACGGAGGCGGTCATAATGAGTCACAGGCAGCGAAAGGGGGTCACGCATGAATTCGATCACACGTGAACCCTTAGTTCTAGGTCACAAATCACTGAAAAATGTTACAGACGATATTTGCCGGTTGGTTGAGACCATGCCCGGCGGTTCGTTCTGGGCCACTATGCTCGGCGCGAAGGGAATATTTCTTCTTTATATTTTCGCGCAAGGTATGGTCGTCGCTTACGGTATGGGTATGCAAGGTATCAACAGCCCAGTGGGTTGGGGTACTGACATTATCACTTTCGTATTCTGGATCGGTATCGGTCACGCCGGCACTTTAATTTCAGCGGTGCTTTTTCTCTTCAGACAAAAATGGCGGGTGGCGATTGCGCGAACCGCAGAAGCGATGACGGTTTTCGCCGTGATGGTCGCGGGGACATTCCCGGTACTTCACACGGGTCGTCCTTGGCTCGCTTATTGGTTGTTACCGTATCCGAATCAACGTGGTCCACTGTGGGTGAATTTTAGATCACCTCTTGTGTGGGACGTTTTCGCGGTTTCGACTTACGCCACAGTGTCGATGGTTTTTTGGTACATCGGTATGGTGCCTGACTTGGCCACCATTCGCGATCGCGCAAAAAATATTTGGCGTAAACGCATTTACGGTGCGCTTTCACTCGGCTGGCGCGGCACTGCTCGCAACTGGAACCACTACGAAATAGTTTACATGTTGCTCGCAGGTATCTCGACGCCTCTCGTTCTTTCGGTTCACTCGATCGTGAGCTTCGACTTCGCGGTTTCACAATTACCGGGCTGGCATACGACAATCTTTCCTCCCTACTTCGTTGCTGGTGCGATTTTCTCGGGCTTCGGTATGGTCGTTACGCTTATGTGTATTTTGCGTGAGGTGATCCCGAACTTTAAAGATTACGTGACCATTCACCACATGGAGAACATGAACAAAATCATCATGGCCACAGGTATGATGGTGGGTTACGCCTACGGTTCAGAGTTTTTCATCGCTTGGTACTCAGGTAACCCCGCTGAGCAGTTCGTGTTTATGAACCGCGCGTTCGGCCCGTATGGTTGGTCGTACTGGATCATGGTGACTTGTAACGTGGTGATCCCGCAGCTTTTCTGGTTTAAAAAATGTCGCACGCATATACCGATCATGTTTGTGGTTTCGATTTTCGTGAACATCGGCATGTGGTTTGAGCGTTTCGTGATCACTGTCACTTCGCTCCATCGCGATTTCTTACCTTCGAGTTGGGGTATGTGGCACCCGACGATGTACGATATTCTCGCCATTCTCGGTAGCTTCGGTATGTTCTTTACGATTTTCTTGGTTTACATCCGCACGCTGCCTGCGATTTCGATTGCAGAAGTGAAGCCTATTTTGGGTGTAGGCAAAGACGGGGGTAAACACTAATGGCTGATCTGTTTAGTAAAATTGAAAATGTTCTTCGTTGCCCGGGCAAAAAAGGTGTGGCCGGCATTTGGTTAGATGAACACGAGTTTGTCGAAGCCGCCGGTAAAACTCGCCAAGCGGGTTACCGCAAATTTGAAGCCATCAGCCCTTACCCTTTACATGGCATTGACGAGGCGATTGGATTGCCACGTTCGTTCATCCCGTACATTACTTTTGCTGCAGGCATAACGGGTTGTACGTTTGGCGTGTGGTTCACTTGGTGG
>JAYUVI010000424.1:0-2843 GCA_043754135.1 Bdellovibrionales bacterium
AACGCCCGCAACTATGCGGAAAATACAGTCAGGGTATTCAACCGGATAAGCAATTGGCGTTTAATATAGGTGTTAGCTTCTTCACCAATTTGGCGTGCCGCTCGGCGAACCATGATCTGCCCCACAAAAATCGACAACGCGAGTAACAAAAAAATCGCCACCACTCCCAACGCCCGCCACTCGAGCACGCTATTTTTCGTCAGCATCAACTGAGTGAGTGCCCCTCGACTGAAAAACTCCGCCGCCAATAGCGTAAGAGCCAAAGCTAGAATCGTCTTTTGCATCACGAGCTGAGCTTTGTACCCTGACTCGACAATGTGGCTTTCTTTATTATTTTCAAAAGTGCTGATCGATCGCTGAATCGCCGCAATATCTTCAAGTTTTACTTTATCCATTTACAAACCCCTTACGCTGACATTCGAAAGGTTTAAGCACCCCAGACAAATGACTCATCGGTTTGTAATACAAACTAGTTTAAAAATTTATTTGCAGATGTCTCACTTTGAGAAACGAGAGGCCGAGAGACCGGCTACCAATGCGCAAGAGCGAGTCGTGCTGGCGGGCGCGCAGGACCATCGAAGAAGTCGAACACAGTCTGCGTGTAGGCCTCGACCACATGGTTAAGCCGCCAATGGTCAGGCGCCGACAAGTTGTAGGCCTCGTGCTGGTTGTCTTGGTAAAGCGACTCCCCATAGCAGAGCGGTCCTTTAATTTTACGTGTCAGCAGCAGGTTGCGCGCATAAACGCCAGTCGAAGTGTCGGCTGAAAACTGCGCCGGTGTAGGCAGACTTGCATAAGTCATGTATCTTTTCGGGTCAGTGATTTCAGAGGCAAAACTGCGCTTCTGTTGCACACCAGTGACCGCAACAAGATTTCGCACCAGGTGTTCGCATAACTCCACCGAATTTTCAAAATCAGGAGTGATCGCTAATCTCGCCAACTCCGCACGACGAATGGGGTCAGACAGCTCTCCAACGGTAATCACGCCTGACACAAAAGCCATATTCAAATTTTCAGCCACAGGTTCATTTCGGCCATTCAACAAACCCAGTGAGTTGAAGTGAATAACAAACGAAATATCGGGATTAAAAGCATTCATAATTTCAGCCCGATGAATAAGATCAAAGCGCACATAAACTTGATTGAAGAGAAGATCAAAATTATTCAGATTCAGCGGCCCACCTTTTTTCAAAGCATTTTCAAGCGCACGCAGTTCAGCCGCAAGATCACGACTGGTTTTAACATCGCTGTATTCGAGACTCACGCGATCGAACGCCACCCTTACACTCACGCGGTCACGCAGCCATTGATCAAAAGCCCACGTCAGCGACGACGTTCCAAAACTCGGACGCGTGATTAGAACCTCCGCGCCGAGTTGCGTGAGTCGCGCGTGCAGCTGCGACGCCACATAAAAAGACAGATCCCCTTCTTTCACCACGACATCAAGCCCCGTAAATTTCATCAAACGCACTTCGAGCCCCGCCCAATCGCCACCAATGTGCCCAGGGTCTATCGCCACGCGCACACCTTGCAGCGGCTGCGGCGCTTGAAGATCAACGGCCTTTCGCGGCGGCACAGGTTTTTCGACTTCGAACACACCTTCAGTTTCGCCGCGCTCTTTCTGAGTCTTCGACCCGTAAATAAAAAGTTTATCATTTTCGATTTTATAGAAGTCACCCACCGCGGGTGATGTCACATCACCCGCGCGCGTGAGCAGCAGATAGTTCTCCATCTTTCGTTGCATGTAAGAGGTGGCGTCGCGGGCATCTAGGTCAAGTGCGTGGCTCAGCGTGGGTGCTACGACAAAACCCATCGCCGTCAGTAGAAGAATAAAAACTGATTTCGTCGCGACTCTACATTTCATCACAACCCGCACATTTCATCACAACCCGCACATTGATTTCAACCCAGCAAATATACGCGCCACAGACTCATCGTCTCAGCGATCAACGCCTCAACCTCGCCAATTTAGCACGAGCTCTCCACGGATCAAACGTGTCAAAAATGCAAAATCACCTCGTGATTTTTACAAACGCTCTCCCGAGCCCACCTCATATTTTCGCCTCACCCCACTCCCTGATTCGAGCCGACCTCTGCACATCCCCATCATCCCCCAAATGCCCAATTTCTGCGCGCAACCTGGTCTTCATCTCTCCACACCTCCCCAGCTTTCCATCCCCACACCTCCCCAGCTTTCCATCCGCCTCCCCTCACCTCTTTGCCACCTCGCCCCACACTTGATTTTTCATTGACCTCTCACCATCGGTCACATAGATTGCCACTCGATGGCATTACTCAGTGGCAAAACGCAGTCTCGTCGTGGCAGAACCAGCGGGTTCACCCCCAGCAAATACTTGCACCCCTCAGCACACGGTGGCGAACTCCGCCGCAAACGCTCGGGTAGAAAATCGCGACCTATCTCCACCCGCTTCTCCATGCATCTCGTGCTACGCTCAACTCTGGCGAAGGGGATTTGGTCATTTGTTCGCGGCAGAAATCGCACGACGATCCTCAACGTGATGGCGAAACACGCACTCGCGAGCGGCGTCCAAATTCTCTCGAGCGGCAATGCCGGCAATCACCTGCACTTGCACGTGAAAGTAGCCAGCCGCAGCCAATACAAACATTTCGTACGCGCCCTAGCCGGCGACATCGCCCTGCAAATGCGCAAAATCATCGGGAGCGATGGCACCACCCTACCCGCCAAAAATTTTTGGGATCGCCGACCATTCTCAACCATCGTCGCCACTGCAAAATACGTGGCCACACTCACAGACTACATTAAAGTGAATAGCCTAGAAGGCAGCGGAATATCGCGCGCGTTTGCTCGCATCGTAGTCGAC